>SVJY01000023.1 GCA_015068765.1 Oscillospiraceae bacterium | reverse complement strand
ACTTGCTCCAAAGGATAATGCGACAAGAATTGAAGTTGCAGCCATACTGCACAGGTTTATGGAAGAAAATAAATAGCACAACTTTTAAGAGCATACCTTTTTATGGTATGCTCTTAACTTTTAGAATTATATTGTTCATAGTGGAGAAATTTATCTGTAGTTATTGTCTAAATGTTTTATTTATGATATAATATTTTAAACAATATTAAAAAAGTAGGGTAGAGAGATTTTTAGTTCTAACTTGATATGAACTACAGCCAAAGAATATTGTCATCTAGATTATACAGTCTTTATAGGGCGATACCGATACATTTTGGGGATGAGAAATAATAGTTTGTTCAAAAAAAAGGCAATAAAAAATAGAAGGAATTCGTCAAATGGCGAATTCCTTCTTAGATTACTCTATTCGCTCTATTTAGTATGTGATTTTCTTGCCACTTTTGTGGTGTGCACAGTTTGCCGCACTCCCGATGGCTATTTTCGGATCTCCAGTACCTTAAAGGACAGCGTCGCACCCGAGGGCACCAGTGCCTCCACCGTATCGCCCACATGGGCACCCAAAAGTGCCTTGCCCACAGGGGATTCGTCCGAAATTCTGTCCTTTGAAGGGTCAGCCTCTGTGGAGCCCACGATTGTGTACGTAATTTCCTCGTCAAACTCACAGTCCAGAACACGCACCGTAACACCGAGACCTACCACCGTTGTATCAATGTTATCCTCGTCAATAATTTTAATGTTCTTGAGCTTTTCCTCCAGCTCCATAATACGGGATTCCACCTGTGCCTGCTCGTTTTTCGCTTCATCGTATTCGCTGTTTTCCGAAAGGTCCCCATAAGCACGGGCCTGCTTAATTTTCTCAGCGACCTCTTTCCGTTTTTCCGTTTTTAAGTACTCCAGTTCCTCCTCCAGCTGCCGCAGTCCATCCGCTGTCAGAATTGTTGTTTTAACCATGAAAATTCCTCTCCTACTTTATATTTACCTTGTGGTTTCACTTGTCAGTCTATTTTAATAGTATAGCACAGTGTATGTTAAATGTCAAGCATTTTATGATTTTTACATGAAAGTTTTTTCCGCAATCGGGGTTAGTTTTGTAAATTTCGACAAAAAACCCCTACGTCCCCGACAGAAAAACCGAAAAAAGAAACCAGAGCGGCAAGCGTATCACCGTCCGCACCGGTAAAACGGCAAACCGGGCGAAGCGGTAGAGGCGGTAAAAACGTACAGCTTCGCACCGGGTCGGAAAGGTCCAGCCCATAGCCGCCGGGTGCACCGGGGAGACGAAGCACCGTCTGTCCCCTTTCCCGAAGCATGGGGTAGACAGGCACGGAAAGCCCGGTTTCCGCTCCGATTTCCTCGGCAAAGGCTTCTGCTTCCGTGCCGCCGATAAGCTCTAAAAAACGGACGCGTGCCGCAATCTCCAGTATGGCACCACGGTCCCAGCCCTTCCCCAAAAAAAGGGAAAGCCTCTCCGTATCCGGCGGCACAAACCGGGCGGCCCGAGCGTGCACAAGCGTGCCGGCATCACCCGAAAGGGATGGTAGGGAAAGGGGAACGGGGGGATGCCCGATGCAGACACAGCCCTCGGTTTTCTCCGCTAAAAACCGGGTCAGCCGCCGCCGTGCAAAGAGGCCGTGCCGCATACGGTAATGGATATACGCCACTGTCCCTGTCCCCACCCTTTCCTCGGTGATAAAATCCTTTGTATCTTCTATACATATGGCAAGCGTCCCCATCAGCGGCACCGAATCCGAAGCTTTTTACAGAGGGATGCGGCTCGACAGCCGCTTCGGAGCGTTCTTTTCAGCTTCCGTTTCCGGCGGCAGGCACAGAGGTAGACCTCCACCTCGTCCAGGCACGCCCAAAGCCGCCCCATCACGGAACGAGAAGCCGGGTCCCTTCTGTCAACACAGCGTGGGGCTCCAGATGATTGACGGCGGCGATTTTTTCTGCGGAAACGCCATATCGCTTGCCGATCGACCAGAGGGTGTCACCGGGCGCAGAAAAGGCAATGACCACCGAGGGGCGGTTTTCGTCATCAACAATGTCCGCCGTGATTTCGCTTATGTTTTCCACCGTGTGTTCTTCGGTAAAGCGAAGGTCGAAGCCCAGATGAAGTCGCACATCCGCACTCCCGGTATCCGGCAGGGTAAAGCCGCAGTCTAAAAGCCACACCCGGCAGGCGATTTCGGCATTTTCCGGTGCGGCGGTCTTGGTGGTGAAGGCAAAGGGGATACGGTCACGCCATGCCTCTATCGGGTAGGCACCGCTTTCGGTGAGATACAGCATTTCGATTGCCGCTTCTCCTTCCACCTGTACCTTGCCCCCCTCCACGGAAACGGACGTGACCGTGGGACGGGCGGACAGCGTACAAACAGCGGCGATGGGCGGCCAGTCTGTAGGCAGAGACAGGGTTTTTCGCACACTGATGCTTTCCTGCACCGCGTCTGCCAGCGTCTCCAGCTTTACAGCCTCCCGGCTGATTTCTGTTTTTCTGCCGGGACAGAAGCAGTCGTCCAAAACCTCGATATCTCCGGAAAGCATGGTTTCCGCCCGAATGTCCATGGTAACCTCTGCACCGAAGCGGCGGCCGTCCCCATCGTCCCGGTCCACCTCGCAGTAAATGTCCGTCACCGCATAGTCCAGCGTGTAGTCCATGCCCTCCTCCGTGCCGGGTAAATCCAGAATTTCCGTAAAGGGAATGGCGTGCTCCATCGTGACGGGACGGAGCGTGTCAGCCGTGTACAGCGTGGTCAGACGGACAACACCCTTCAAAATTATTTTTCCCGTGATAAGCTTAACATCCTCTTCGCTGATGTGTGCTTCCGTTTTCAGAATTTCCATGATAGGCGGATTTTCGGCAGGTACGGTCTCCGTGGTTGCGGCAACGGCAGAAAACCGCCCGGCGGCGGTCATACTGCACACGCGGATTTTTTTCTTCTTCGTGGCAGGCATTACCTCGGCGGATGCATCGGTGGTCAGTGCCTCTTCCCGAAGCCGGGAAAGACACATATGGAGTGCCACTGTCCCTTTTAGGGAAAGCTTTCGGGAATTGAGGAGCATGGAATCCATATTGAGAATTTCCGCATCCGCCTGCACCTCTGCATTTTCTGCACCGGCATCGGTGTACACGTCCTTGAAGGGAAGCTGGACAGAAATGCACTCCAGCATCGTTCCGTCCGCACCCTCCGGTACATATAAAATGCAGTAGTCGGCAAGACCGCTGACAAGAATTCTGTCCCCCTGCACCTGACAGGCGGTAATACGTGCACGTCCGTCTGTTTGCAGAATTTTCCCGATGTCGGGCTTTGTGTCGGGCACAATAATGTCGCTTTCCGTGTGCACCTCTGTCTGCCTGTGTCCAAGATGCTCCTTGAGAGAAAGCATTTCTTTTTGTAACGTTATTTCCATAGCCGTTCCTCCTCCGTTTTTTCTTCATGTATATGCCGGACACGGCCGAAAAATACCGGGAAGCCGAAAAAGGTACCAAACCGCACATTCTCAGTATAAAACAGCACAAATGCAGTGGTATTATCGTTCTTGCCCGCTGTATTCTATAAGAAATTAAGTAAAAAGGGGTTTTCTTTATGAAGGTTGCACTTTCAGAAATCAGAAGTCGTTGTGAAGCCATTTTCCGTGCCGCCGGCGTTTCTTTTTCCGATGCGGAAATCATCACGGATGTGCTGTTGGAAACGGAAATGCGCGGCGTATTTACCCACGGATTTCACCGCGTACCTTATTATGTAAACTGCCTGAAAAAGGGCGGCATTCAGCCAAAAAGCGAGCTGACGGTGGTCAGCGACACGCCCTCCCGGGCACTTTGCGACGGGGAAGGCGGTCTGGGCATCATTCTTTCCTATAAAGCCATGCGGCTTGCCATAGAAAAGGCAAAGAAGACGGGCATCGGTATTGTACAAGTTCGGGGTAGCCACCACTTCGGTGCCGCCGGCTACTACACCGGCATGTGTGCCGCGGCCGGTATGCTGGGTATGGCAATGAGTAACGGGGACGTGCTGGTTGCCGCAACGGGCAGCCGGGAACGCACCATCGGCAACAACCCCTTTTCCTTTGCCGCACCTGCCGGCAAATACGGCAAAATGGTGTACGATATTGCGATGAGCTATTCCTCGGATAAGAAGATTATTAAAATGGCGGAGGAAGGAAAGCCCTGTCCTCCCGGCTGGATTATTGACAAGGACGGCAACGATACCACCGATGCCTCTGCCTACGAAAAGGGCGGCGTCCTGCTCCCCTTCGGCGGCTACAAGGGCTACGGCATGGCCATGATGGTGGAAACCATGGCGGCGGCACTCTCCGGTGCGGCGATGACCCGTGACGTACACGCATGGAACGTAAACCCCGAGCAAAACGGTAACGTGGGGCACTTCTTCATGGCAATGGATGTAACTGTTCCGGATTTTGAAGCACGCATGGAAACCATGATTACGGAAATTAAGTCTTCGGAAAAGGCCGCAGGGGTAACGGAAATTTTCTTCCCCGGCGAAATAGAAGCGAACAAGCAGGCCGCCTGCGAGGCGGAAGGTATGGTGGATGTGGCGGAGGAAACCCTCGCCGCTATCACCGAGACAGAAAAAATGCTGCAAATATTCTAAAAGGAGAAGGATGATGAATAAATACGAAAAATTAGCCGAAAAATTTGCGAAGCAGGAAAAGGTTATCGGCACAATGATGACCACTGCCAGCACCCTCATGCTGGAGGCACTCAACCGGGACGAGCTGGATTTTATCCTTTTTGATGCCGAGCACGGTATTTTTGACACCCAGAACGTCGTACCCATGCTCCAGATTACCCGTCTTCTCGGTCTGCCCGCCATTGTCCGTGCACAGGACAGTGCCTATCATCTTATCGCAAAAGCCATTGATATGGGGGCGGACGGTGTTATGATCCCCCGTGTGGAAAGCTGTGAACAGCTTCGCACCGCTGTGGACGGGCTTCTCTTTGCACCCCAGGGCCGGAAGGGCTGTGGCGGCCACGGACAGATGCGTCGGGGCGAAAAGTATGCGGATTTCGCCAAGACCCGCTTCCTGCTCCCCCAGATCGAATCCCCCAAGGGCATCGAGGCACTTCCCGAGATGCTGGATGCCTTCGGCGAATACATCAGTGCCGTTATCATCGGTCCCTACGATTTGTCCATTATGGTCGGCACACCGCTGGATATTGCCTCCCCGGAAATGATGCAGGCAATAAAGACCGTGTTTGACACCTGCAACGCCCGCGGTAAATCCTGCGGTATTTTCTGCGACAATGCAGCGCTTGCCGCCAAATACCGCAAAATGGGCTGTAACGTGCTGTGGACCGGCTGTGAAAAGGACTTTATGCTACGTGGGTATCGGCAAGAAATGGAAGCACTGCTTAGTATTCAATAATTGTTAATTTTCAGTGCAATCCCGGCTGCCAAGATACACTTTAAAATGTCACCGGGTAGGAAGGGCAGGGATGCGGAGAGGAAGGCGGAGGGGATATGGAAGCCGTTATAAAAGCACAGGAATAAAACGGCAAAAAAGTGCTGAACAGGCAATCCCACCAGTGCCGTCACCAGAAAGTGACGGAGGAAGGACGGCTTTTTTCCTTTTAAAAGGCTTATGCAAACGGCGGCAAACAGAAAGCCGAAATAAAAGCCGCCGGAAGGTCCGAACAGCTTATCGGGCCCGGCAGTGCCGGCGGCGAACACGGGAAGACCGATCACACCCATGCCGATGTACAAAAGTATGGCGATTGCCGCCTCCCTAGGACGAAGGAGCAGTCCGGCCACATTCACTGCCACCGTATGCAGACTCAGTACAATCGGCGTCATGGGTATCGGGATGACGAAATAAGAAGCGGCACATAAAACCGCAACACAAAGGGCGGTTTTTGCCATCGTCACTGTATCTGTCCTTCTGCCGTTCATTCTCTGCTCCTTTCCTGCCTCCGAGGCAATTTCGATTGGAATCATTATACTGCACCGCCCTGTCGTTGTCAAGAAAATGCGGATTTTTCCTTGCAAAATTTAACCTTAAATTCTTGTAAAAAAAGGAAGAAATCTATTGACTTTTTACGAAAAACATGGTATTATCAGTGTGAACGGTATTTACCGGACAATCATTTATATTTTAGGAGGAAAATGATGAGCAGAGTACAAATTCCCTTAGAGGAATACAAACAGAGAGTAAAAAATGCGGCACAGAAGGCCCAGGAATGGGGTCTGGATGTACTGGTTGTAAACGGTAGCGAAGCCGACTATGCAAATACCCGTTATTTCAGCAATTTCTGGCCCGTATTTGAAAGATGCGGCGTTGCCATTTCCGCAACAGGGAATGTGGCCCTGATGGTAGGTCCGGAAAGCGAAATCTTCGCTTCTGACTTTGGCGTGATTGATGATATTTTTGTACTGCTTGAGTACCGTGAATCCGCAAACCCCGCCTATCCCGAGCTGAAGCCCCAGACGTATAATGATGTCTTTAAGAAGCTGGGCGTTACCGGCGAAAACATTCGCATCGGTGTTGCCGCATGGCTGGACACGAACGTGGTTATGATGGAAGGCCTGAAGAATGCATATCCGAAGGCAGAAATCGTCCGTGCTGACGATATTATGGTTCAGCTTCGTTCTATTAAATCCGACAATGAAATCGCATGTCTCCGTGAAGCGGCTCGCATCACCCAGAAGGCAACCGACGCTGTTATCAAGGCAATTCGTCCGGGCATGACAGAGCTGCAGCTCGTTGGTATTGCCCAGAAAACCATTTACGAAAACGGTGCGGAATACGAAGGTCTGCCCATGTACTGCTTCAGCCAGAAGAGTACAAAGCACGCCATATCCCGTTCTTCGCATAAAGAAATTCAGATGGGCGATATCGTACAGCTGAATCTCTCCGCAAAGGTTTGCGGCTACTCTCCCAGTATCGGTATGCCGATTAGCATGGGTAAGCTGGTAGGCGAGAAGAAGGAGCTGGTTGAATTTTGTCTCGAGGCACATATGTGGACAGAAAAACAGCTTCGTGCAGGCGTTAAATCCGGCGACATTGCAAAAGATTTCATTAAGTTCTTCGAGGCAGCAGGAAAACGGGATAACTACTTCTACGGCCCCTGCCACGGTCTCGGTCTTATCGAAGTAGAAGCACCTTGGATGGAATCCATTTCTGACTACATTCTGCAAAAGAACATGACCTTCCAGATTGATACCTTCGCGATGGGCAGTGACTTCGGTCTCCGTTGGGAAAAACCGATCGCCATTACCGAAACCGGTATCGATATGCTGAGCGATCAGATCGGCACCATTTACGAACTGGAATTCTAAGAAGCTTAAAAACGGGGATGTAAAATAATTTTTGGGAATTATTTTACACCCCCCTTATTCAATGGAGGTTATTATGGATAACGGTAAAAAATTATGGGTTTTCCCGGATTTGGAAATGCCGGAAAAGGGAAATTTTGAAAACATCGGTCACGAATCTATCATTATTTTGAACATGAACAGTGTTCCCGCCAATATTAAAATGACACTGTATTTTGCAGACCGCGAACCCGTGCGTGACATTCCTCTTGTGGTAGAAGCAGACCGTGTGCGTTGCCTCAGAACGTACAACCCCGATGATTTCGGCGGCTTTACAATCCCGGCACTGACGCAGTACGCCATTCGCATTGAAAGCGATGTGGAGATCGTAGCACAGTACGGCCGTCTCGACACAAGCGATCAGCCCATGGCGTTCTACACGGTAATGGGTTATTCTTGCTAAGGAGGATATAAAATGGATAAGAATAAAATGTACGTCATTATCGGCGTGGACGTAGAAACCGATGTGGGCAGCTTCACCCCGTTTTATGAGGGTGTAAAAAACGGCGTGCCGATTCTGCTCGACTTATTTAAAAAGCACGGCGTTGCCGGTACGTTCTTCTTTACAGGAGAAAGTGCGGAAATGAATCCGGAAATTGCCAAGATGGTGGCGGAGAGCCCCAGCGAGGTGGGCTGTCACAGCCTGTACCACGAAACGGTGGGCGATGAGCTGTTTCCCCTGCCGGGCGTAAAGCCCCTTCTGCCCCACGAGGTTCGTCCCCGTCTGGAAATAGCAACAAAGCTTGTAGAAGAAGCTTCCGGTGTACATCCCACGTCCTTCCGTTGCCCCCGTCTTTGGGGCTCCACGGCAGTGGTAAATGCACTGGAGGAGCTTGGCTATACATCAGATTGCACCTATCCCATGTACTTCTATCGGGAACAGTTTGCTCCCTATCATCCCTCTTATGAAGACTGGACAAAGAAGGGTGATATGAAAATCGTGGAAGTGCCCAACTTTGCGGATATGGTGATGGAATCGAACGATCCGGGCCTGGAGCGTGACCGCGACCAGTGGCCCCAGTTCAGAACCGAGGGTGCCGATTTTGTAATGAACAAAATCCGTGGCTTTGCAGACTTCTGCGAGAAGAAGGATTTACCGAAGGTTATCTGTCTGTACATTCATCCTTGGGAGTTCTGGCCCATGGAAGCAAGCTTTAACTTTGGCGAAGCGACGGTAACGCCGGACGAATTTATTACGAAAAACTGCGGCGAGGTTGCCACAAACGAGCTGGATAAGCTGATCAAAATGCTCCTTGACGAGGGTGCAGAATTCGGTACTGCCAGCGAAATTGCGGCACTATTCTAAGTTGGCACTGCCGGCGAATTTACTTTGGAAATTCATAAAATGAGACGTTACCGTGAGGTAGCGTCTCATTTTTTCACCGAATGCAGATAGTCCCGTGGGGTCATATTTGTCGTTTTCTTAAACACTCTGGAAAAATAGTGGGGGTTATCAAACCGGAGCATATCGGAAATTTCCGTGAAGCTGTAGCGGTTTTCCCGAATCAGCCTTTTTGCTTCTTTAATTTTCAGCTTTGTATAATAGGCAATAATGGTACACCCACAGCTTCGGTTAAATATTTTAGAAATATACGTCCGGCTGTAATGGAGATGACTGCATATATCCGAAACAGTAATTCTGCCGTAGATGTTATCATTTAAAAGCCGGAGTATACTGCTGACTAAATGATGCTCCATGCTTTCTCGGCTCGGGAAAATACCGGCACTCTGGTCTTCCTCTTTGCCGGCACGAATGAGCAGAATGAGAAGCTGTTCAAGCGTTTGGCGGATAATTTGCTGTCCGCCGAAGGGAGCGGTTTCACAAAGGGAAAGCTTCCGAAGGGCAGGGTTATTAAAGGGCAGGTCGAAGGTACTTTCCCCCTCTCGGATCAGCGTCTCGATCAGCGGACGAAGTGCCTGGGGCAGAACGGTTTTCTTGTTCCGGAAAAATGCCATGCTTTTAGAGGTCGAAACAAACGATATGATAAAAACATTGGCGGGCGTTTTTTGGTCGGAAGAAATCGTATGGAATTCGTTTGGCTTATGAAAGAGTAGCTCGCCCTGCTTTAAAACGTGCTTCTTTTTTGCAGCCGTTATGAGGACGTTGCCGCTGTCTACATACACCATCTCCCAGAAATCATGCACTTCGCCGGCAAAATGAAAGTTTTTGTCGAACTCAAAATAGTGCATGGTCACGATTTTGCTGATGTGCAGTACGTTAGCCAGCTTGTGCTTTATATAAATAGGGCGTATGGGCTCGTTTTTCATAATTATCCCCCAAAAAAATATACAGTTTACAAAAGTGTACTTTCAGGATAACAGAATGCATTTACTTTTTTCGCTTCATAGTATATCATATTTAGTGTAGAAGTGCAATAGGCTTTTCCGGAAACCAAATAAAAAAGGAGAGATCGATATGAAAAAAGGAATCAGCATATGGTCTTTTGCCGGCGGAACGGTACGGGAAAATCTGCTTTTGGCAAAAAAGGCAGGCTTTGACGGCGTGGAGCTGGCACTGGACGAGACGGGGGAGGTTTCCCTGCTGTCAACGGAGGAAGAAATCCGGGAGATTCGCCGGTATGCCGCGGAAATCGGCATGGAGCTATACAGCGTGGCCAGCGGGCTGTACTGGACCTACAATTACACATCCGAAAACCCGGAAAACCGGGAAAAAGCAAAAGAAATTACGAAGAAACAGCTGGAGGTTGCGGCATGGCTTGGGTGCGACACCATTTTGGTTGTGCCCGGGGCAGTCGATGTAACCTTTGAGCCGGACAGCGAAATTGTACCGTACGATATTGCCTATGAAAGAGCACTTGCGGCACTGCGGGAAATGGCCCCGTATGCCGAAAGGGCGGGCGTTTCTATCGGTATCGAAAACGTCTGGAACCAGTTTCTCCTTTCTCCGCTTGAAATGAAGCGGCTGATAGAAGAGGTGGGCTCTCCCTTTGTGGGTGCCTATTTTGACGTGGGTAACGTGCTTCGCACCGGATACCCGGAGCACTGGATTCGGATTTTAAAGGACAAAATCAAAAAAGTTCATTTTAAGGATTTCCGAAAAGAAGCAGGCGGTCTTTACGGGTTTGTCGATCTTCTGGCAGGAGACGTGAACTGGAAGGGCGTTATGGATGCGTTCGCGGAAATTGGGTATGACGATTGGGTGACCGCAGAAATGCTGCCGCCGTATGCCCAGTATCCGAAAACGATTTTATTCAATACATCCTGTGCCATGAATCAAATTTTAGGGAGGGAACCGTTATGTTAAAAATTGGTCTTATCGGCTGTGGCTTTATGGGCGGTATGCACGCCGCATGTTATAAGGAGATAGAAGGGGCACAGGTTGTTGCCGTTGCGGACATCCGTAGCGAGAAGGCGGCGGAAATTGCCGGTCCCATCGGTGCTGCCGTTTATGAAAACGGGGAGCTTTTGATTGAAAATGCCGACGTGGATGTGATTGACATCTGTCTTCCTACATATTTACACACGGCCCATGCCGTTCTTGCCATGAAGAAGGGGCGGAGCGTATTTATTGAAAAGCCGGTTTGCCGTACCATGGAAGAGACAGCACTCTTGCAGAAAACGGCACAGGAAACCGGGGCAAATGTGCAGATTGGGCAGGTAATCCGCTTCTGGGACGAATACAAATGGCTGAAAGAGGTAACCGACCGGAAGGAATACGGCGAGCTGCAATCTGCCGTATTTACCCGTCTGAGCCCCTGGCCGGACTGGGCATGGGAGGGCTGGATTCATGAGGCGGACAAAAGCGGCTCTATGGCACTGGACCTTCATGTGCATGACGTGGATTTCATGCGGTATCTCCTTGGAGACCCGGATTCCTTTTCGTCCCGTGCCGTTCGCGACGAGCGTGGCGTGATAGAACAGATTTTCACTACGTATATGTACGGAGAAAAGGTGGTTACCATCGAGGGCTGTTGGGACTATCCGGCAGACTTTCCCTTTGAAGCCGGCTTCCGCGTCAAATTTGAGAAGGGCACGGCCGTTTTGAACCCCGGCAGACTTACGGTGTATCGGAAGGACGGCGGCATCGAGAAGCCGGAAATTAAGCCTGCCTTCACCGGCGAGAATAAGGCGGGCGGCAATCTTTCCAGCCTGGGCGGATACTACAACGAGCTTGCATATTTTGTAAAAAGACTGCGGAAAAACGAGCCGCTTTTGGTGGCACCGCTTGATGAAGGTATAGAATCGGCGGCACTTGCCCTTCGGGAGATTGAAAGTGTCGGCGGGGCACAGGTATAAAAAACGCACGTGCTTTCCTAACGGGGATGTGTTCTGAAATATTTTTTCCTATCCCCGGGGGTGTAAAATGATTATTTTACACCCCCGTTTTTTGTAAAAACCCCCTTTTCTCCTTGACTTTTCCATGGCCGGTATGATATACTTTTTATAGCTGAATTTATTTATAAAGGAGTTTTCTCATGAAAGTTTTTGAAAAATCCGTCCGTACAAAAGACGGTATCCGCATTTACATGGCTGAGGAAGCCGGGGTAACGGCCCTGTATGCCGAAGGCGATGTCGGTTTTTCCGGCGAAACCAAGGTGATTGACGGCAAAACCGTAACTGTCGCACCCCTGACCCACGAAAATGCACTGGTACTGCGGAAGCTCTTCCTCTTCACCGCACCGATCCGTGTTCTGGGCAAGGAACGCAGCTTCGGCGTGGGGGATAGACTGGGCATTGCCACACCGGGACATATTGCCGTTTTTGAAAAGTATGATGCTTATCCAGTACTGGCACAGCAGTCCATGCGTGAGCTGACGCTGACAGACCGCACCTACGAGGATGTGCTCGACTGTGCCACCTTCGCCGTATACCGCGACGGCTTTGAGAAGGGCTTCGGTGCAGACGGTGACCACTTGAAAAAAGCAGAGGACGTTCGCTATGCCCTCGACCTTGGCTTTACCATGATTACTCTCGACTGCTCCGACCATATTGATAACGATGCTGCTTCCCTTTCCGATGCTGAAGTGGAAGCAAAATACGAAAAGAATGCAGAAATCGAAGATATTTACCTCGGTAAAACCTTTGACGTAGGCGAAGGCATTACCGTTTCCTTCACCGCCGAGGAGCTTCGCCGCATCGTTTTGGTATACGGCAAGGCAATCGATTTCGCCGTTTCTATTTATGAAGAATTCTTTAGTGGCGGCAAGTATAATGCCGACTTTGAAATTTCCATCGACGAAACCTTAACACCTACCACGCCCC
This sequence comes from Oscillospiraceae bacterium, assembly GCA_015068765.1. Lineage (GTDB taxonomy): Bacteria > Bacillota > Clostridia > UMGS1883 > UMGS1540 > SIG447. The sequence goes on along the minus strand of SVJY01000023.1, from coordinate 17,568 downwards.
TGCAACACTTCTTCGTTGCCAACGAGCTCGTGCGCCGCGGCGTGAAGTTTGAAACCATGGCACCCCGCTTCTGCGGCGAATTCCAGAAGGGTATCGATTACATCGGCGATATCGCCCAGTTTACAGAGGAAATGACCGTACACAGTCAGCTTGCCCGCCACTTCGGCTACAAGCTGAGCATCCATTCCGGCTCTGACAAGTTCTCCACCTTCCCGATTATCGGCGAAAAGTGCCGTGGCATCTTCCATGTAAAGACCGCCGGCACCAACTGGCTGGAGGCTATGCGTGTGATCGCAATGGTAGACCCGAAATTCTACCGCGAGGTACATGCCTATGCACTGGAAGCCTTCGATGAAGCGACAAAGTACTACCATGTAACCACAGACCTTACGAAGATTGCACCCTTAGATACAGTAAGCGATGCAGATTTGCCGAAATATTTTGACGAAAATGATGCCCGTCAGCTGATTCACATCACCTACGGTCTCATTTTGAGCCGCAAGAATGCAGACGGCAGCTTCACCTTCCGGGATAAGCTGTACAGCCTCTGGCGTGAATACGAAGCTGTATACACAGATGCCCTCGTTCGCCATATCGGCCGCCACTTAAATCTTCTGGGGGTAAAAGAAAACTAATGCAATAAGCGGGCGGCTCCGGCCGCCCGTTCGTATTATAAATAAAGAAGGCTTTAGTATGAAAATACATTTGTTGGGCGATTCTCTTGTACAGACAAGGCAGGCCCAAACCGGTAAATTTTACTGCGGTTGGGGTGACATGCTCTCTGCTTTTTTTGACGATGACACAGAAATTTTCAATTATGCTTTGGGCGGCCGGAGCAGCCGCAGTTTTCTAAACGAAGGCAGATTTTACGATAACGGGCGGTTTACAACCGAAATGTCCCCCTACGGCATGGGGCCGGCGCTGCCTAAAATTCAAAAAGGGGACTATGTGCTTATCCAGTTTATGAGCAACGATGACGATTCCATCGGATGTATGTACCGCGTAAATAAGCACGTGGATTTGGGAAAGCCGGATGAAAACGGCATATATCCTACGGTTGTACCCACCCCGTCCATGCTTTCTTCCACAGCAAATTGGCATGACGGCTATGAAGAACAGCTACAGGCCGAAGGCAAATCTCCGGAAGAAATTGCGACGATTGTAAAAACAACAAAAGAGCTTATGGAGCTGTGCGGTGACACCTATTATGCCTTTGATTGCGGTGCTACATTTAAGGGGTATCTGAAATATTATGTGGATGCTTGCAGGGAAAAGGGTGCAAATCCCATTTTGGTTGTCAGCGGCGCTAAATTCCCCTTTACGGACGGCAAGCTACAACCGGTAAAGGGCTACCGGGGCGGACGGGACGAATATAACGATTTCACGTATATGGAAGCCGTAAGACAGCTTGGAAAAGAGCTTTCCGTTCCCGTTCTCGATATATTTGCCGCCGAAAAGGTATTATACGAAGCAATAGGACCGGAAAAAGCGCAGTACATGCATAATATGAGCATAGAGACAAGCGGTATTCAGAATATAGACGCTACCGACCAGTTCGGACCGGGCGTGGATGCTTCCGACTGGCTTGCCGATTATGAAAGACGGTGGGAAGAGAAGGATTTTCTGGCCTTTGACGGATCGCACAAAAACCATTTCGGTGCATTTGTGGACGCGGCGATACTGGCAGAGCAGATGTATGAAAAAGATATCCTTAGGGAGCATATTCGGCTTTCGCCTTCAAAATTCCCGGGTATGCCGAAAATACTGTGGGAAAATAAAGAAAGCTTTACTTCCCTTTTCAAACATGTACAGCTTTTTGCCTAACGGCCGCATTCTTTTATACAGTATTTTTTTCGGAGGAAAAATTATGTTTCAAGCAGAAAAGGTAAAAAATGATTGCATCCGGTGGATCCGGGATTTCTTTGCACAAAACGGCCCGGACTGTAATGCCGTGGTCGGCATTTCCGGCGGAAAAGACAGCAGTGTGGTGGCGGCCCTTTGTGCGGAAGCCTTAGGACGCGACCGGGTTATCGGGGTACTGATGCCTTGCGGCGAGCAAGCAGATATTGATGCGGCGTACAGCCTCGTAAACCATCTGGGAATCCGGCACTATGAGGTCAACGTGAAGGCGGCGGTGGAAGGCGTTCTCTCCAGCCTCCCAAAGGATTTGCCCCTCTCTGACCAGAGCCGGACCAATCTCCCGCCCCGTATCCGTATGGCGACGCTCTACGCCATTTCCCAGAGCGTAAACGGAAGAGTAGCAAACACCTGTAACCTCTCTGAGGATTGGGTAGGCTATTCCACAAGATACGGCGATGCGGCAGGAGATTTTTCACCCCTCGCCCATTTAACCGTGACGGAAATTCGGGAAATCGGTATGCTTTTAGGGCTCCCCGAGGCACTGGTATTCAAAACCCCCATCGACGGGCTTTGCGGCAAAACCGACGAGGAAAACCTCGGCTTTACCTACGCAGATTTGGATGTGTATATCCGGGAAGGAAAAATGGCCGATGAGGAAACGCGGAAAATCATCGACCAAAAGCATAAAAATAATCTCTTTAAATTACAGCTGATGCCCAGCTTTATGCCGGAAGGCATGACGGAGGGGCAGTAGGGACTGTTATGTTATTCTTCTCTTAAAATTTTCAAATTTTCCAAAACCCAATAATCATCCATATTCCTTGGAAGCGGATACGTTGTCCGTAAGGCAAGCAGATAGTGCCATACCTCGTATCCGCCTGCGGGGATATCCCGCTTTGTGGGAAGATACGCATAACAGCCATGCGTATTACATAGGTTCAAGGTGTACGGATAAGGACTGTGTGCTCGAAGCCTGAGCCCTATTTCGCAAAACGCCTCAAAGGGAGACGGCAAAATCGCCACTGGACCGATTACGGTTATATTCTGTTCAAAAGTAAAATGCGTCTTATACGGCTTGCCCGCAGTATGCTCCTTGAGAACATTGTTCCAGTGAAGACATTCATTTACCTTTTCATATTCTTCCTTTTCGTATATTTCTTCAAGCGTTCCGAGCTCTGCAAGCTTTTTTTCTGCCTCTTCCTTTGTGGCAATGGGATCAAAGGGAACGCGTACAGTACCGTGAAGCACCCTTACGGGAGCATCCTTCCATTCCTTAATGCTTTTCCATGCACGGACAGCATCTATACCCGCCTTGCCGCCAAGCGAAAGCGCAAGCTTATAATTTCCCACGGTTTTGCCGTTGGGGAGGTTGGGGCCCTGGTCGCCCTCAAAGCCGTTGTAAAAACCGGTAATTGCACCCGTTTCCGCTGCAAGCATATCCGTCATAACCCCTGCCCAGTCACGGGTGATTTCAGGCGTATCGCCGCTTGCCGTTCCGTGACAGCCGTAGTGAATCATATTTGCAATTATTTTTCCGTCCCTGCCCCGAAAGGAAAGCACCGTCATTTTCGGGTCTCTTACGCCCCAGGGATTTTGTCCGAGGATTATACTTCCGTCTTCAAGAACCTGACGCCTGTTCATGCCTACATCGCTTTCCGTCTCGCCAATACCCAAAGCGGCACCTTGCAGATTTGCCTTTGCATTTTCGGATACTTTCCTAATCGCAGGCTTAAGAATAGCTTCTATATAATCGTAGTTCACCTCGCCCCAACCGGATTTTAGACTTGTGTTGGGACCTGAATGGGTATGCGTACAGCATATGGTTACATTTTCCGGGGCAATATCTGCCGCGTCACCTGCTATTTTACGAAGGTCATCGGAAAGGCCGGGGTTTAGGCTGCAAATCGTGCAGGTAATAAGAAGGGCACTTCCCGTATCTGCTTTAAGATAAATTGCCACGGCTTCAAGTCCGTCTCCCAAAACCTCTGCCGGTCTTCCGGGGGCATAGCCGTAGAGCTGTGTACCGAGAGGTGGTGTAATGTCAGCCTTTGCGGCACCGCAGAAAAGGTTGTACGGTAGCTGTTCTTTGCGTTTTTCTGTCATTCTTTTTTCCTCCTACAATTAATATAACTTCGTAAATGAAAAAGAATCGTCAATACCCAGTTTTTTCAGTGCTTTGTTTTTTCTGTCTGCAATGTCCTTGTCCATAGCGTCAAAATAGTTATTGCCTTCCGTGTCTATATCGACGATAAACGGTCCAAGGTCGTGGAGCCTAAACAACCAAGCCGCTTCAATTCTGCCGAGTTCATCATAAAGATAAACATCCTGAATCTCAATGGAATCAATCCATAAATTAGGACTTACAGAGCGTGGCGAAACATGCACACACTTTTTTTCTTTCATCATTTTTGCGGTTTCTTCCCCCATGGTTGTTTTTCCGACAATCATTTTAAGGCCCCATTCCGAGACGCTTTTTGCACCCCATTTTTCAAAACGGATGCTGGAGGTGGGCATAAAGGACACAAGCCGCCATTTGCCGTTTTCTTTCACAACGATCGGACCGTTGTGAATCAGAATGTTTCTTCCCTCTGTCGGAAAAGGAAGTGTATTTTTTTCGTCAAAAATATACTTCTGCAGCCTTGAACGGCAAGTAAAGCATTCGCCGCTGATATAAACGGTATCCCCTATTTTAAGCTTGGTTACATCTTCGTCTTTTAAAGGTCCGTTCAAATGATATTCTGCCATATATAACCCTCCTATCTGTCACCAAACCAGTTTGGACTTGTCATTTTTGTTACGGTGCCGTCTGCATCAATTCTTGAAGATGCCCTTCTTGCTACCATGCAGTTTGTGCTTGTAGCACAGGCGATTCCTGCTATATGCGTATAAGCATATTCCACGTTTACAGCCAACACAGAGGTACTTCCACCGGCACCTAAAATACCTATTCCCAGACTGTTTATAGCTTCGTACAAATCTTCTTCTATTTTTGCAAACATTGGATCGGGATGTTTGGAGCCTACTGTTCTCAGACACGCAGCTTCTTTAGCTAAATTTGCCGCAACATTTGCCGTACCGCCTATGCCGATTCCGAGCACGGACGGCGGACACACTGCACCGGCACGTGCCGATGCCACAAAGCTTTCTATAACAAATTTTTCGATTCCCTTAATTCCATCTGCAAATGCAACGATTCTGTGACGCGTTCCGCCAAAGCACTCACTTCCGCCACCTTTAGCAGCGTACGACATTTCTATTGCATCACCGTCAACAAACTGATATGTAAAATCCGGAATATTCATACCGATATTGTTTCCGGGGTCGTATCCTGTTAAGGGATGTTTCATCGTAGCTCGCAAATACCCCAGTTCTGTTGCCTTTGCAACTGCACGGCGTGCCGCATTTTCAAGCTCTACAAATCCACCTTCTAGCTCGCACTGATTACCAACCTTAAAATAAAATATGGGCCATCCCGTGTCAACACAAAGGGGATTTTCTCTTATTTTTGACATCTCCATACTGTCTAAAGTCGCCTGTAGCCCTTTTTTGGCATCGGGATTGCTTTCTTTTTCTATTGCACGGACAAAAGCGTCTTTTACGTCGGGCGATATTGCAGTCGCCCCGCGTTTAATCGTCTCAAAAAGAGCCTTTTCATACATTTCTGTTTTGATCATTCTATCATCTCCGATCGAATTTTTCAAATTTCAATATTGGCAAGGGGCATATGCTGCTGACAACCGTAAATATCATTGTCGGCAAGAGCACCGCTTACATTTTTGCGGGGGAAGGTTATCTTGATTGCATTCACCACCTTGTACGAAATAATGTCAATCTTTGATACCTCCATAGCATACGCTTTTGCAACATCTTCTTTTCTGAGCCTTTGTTCCACATATTCCATATCTTCTTCTGTGTTGAAAATCAAATCAAATGTAATAAAAAGAGGTCCTGCGTTTTTACTTCTTACGATTTTTGTGTAGTCAACAAGCTTTTTCATTATTTAACCGCCTCCACAGTGATTTTTGCAGTTTCAAGAAGAGAGTCCACCTTTGCAAGATGGAAAACCGAAAATTCATAAACAGGTCCCACATGAATATCCGACGGAGAAAACGGGAATGCAAGGTTTCCCGCAGTGGATTTTCTTCCCGCATAGTCACAATGGAGCATCCTGCTTCTTGCAAGTGCACAAACAGTATCTGCAATTTCCTGGGTTTTGCCGATAACATCGATTATAATCCCCATAGAGCTTTCTTTTCCGCCGCTTGTTTTAAAGAAGACAGCATAACTGCTTTCGGGCAATGTATCTTTCGTATTTTCCCTTATAAAGTCTGTAACGGTATTAAAAATCAAATCCTTGTTTTCGATTGTTTGGGGGTCGTAAATGGTTGCGGGACAGATTGTTCTGTAACCCGAACGCTTTACACCTTCCAGCTTCAGCGTTTTTTCTTCTGCTTCACGGAAAACAGAGCCTCGTACCCGAACAGTACGTGCATCCATCTGTTCAAACACTGTATCCGATAGGTCGCACACCCCGTCCGGTTCAAAAATCAGATACGGATTTGACTGCTCATAAAGTGTATGTGCCGCAACTCTGTCCACGGTACATTTTCTTGCAGGATTTGCCGGACGAAGCTCGAAATAATCCTCGTGCATATAGCCCTGCATGACATCCGCTGCCGCAACAGGTTCCGAACACATCGCACCGCACTCCATTATTTTTGCCATATGGAAGCTAAGCCCCGCATCATAGCCGTTAAAAATACACGGTGCCGCGTAAATCGCCGTATCACAGGCACGGCCGCAAAGAATTACATCCACATCCTTTTTGAGTAATTCCATGATTGGTGCAATTCCTATCTGACTTACTATGCAGGTGCTTTCCTTGATCGCTTCTCTGCTGACGGGAAATTCACTGCTCATATCAATGAGCTTACCACTGTCTAATTTTTCGAGTACATAGTCTACGTCAACATCGCTTAAAACTGTGCCTAATGTAAAATGCAGTTTCTGTTCTTTTGCAACTTCAATAAGTATTTCTTTTAGCCACGATACATGTTCACTGCTACCTGCACCACCTGCTGTACCAATTATAAATGGTGCTTTATGCTCCAGAGCTTTGGGGAGAGCCAATGCCAAATCCCTTTTTACAGCACCGCGATCAGTAAATGATTTTCCGCTTCCGAGATAATACGGGCCTGGGTCGGTGGAGCCTGCGTCAACTCCAAGATAATCTACCTTTTCCGAAAATGCAATATCTAAGGCCTCTTCGCTGTATCCGTAGCCCAAAAGTCCGTTTAATGCAACAATTTTCATTTTTATCACTCCTATGCCTTTATTTTAGCATAAAAAGCAAGTCAGATATTGCAAGATGTCTTTTTTGTATTGCATTTTATTGCGTATTGTGTTAAAATGTTGACAGAGGTGGCATACAATGGATATTAAAAATTTTGTTCTCTCCTATTATGAGAACGCCGTGGAAAACTTCCACATTCAGAAGACCGAAAAAACCGTTGAAGCACAAAAACCGCATACACACGAATATTTCCAGATTTACTTTATCGCAAAGGGAAGTCTTGCGCATTATATCGGAAACGAATCTGCCCGTCTCAATCAGGGGGATATGTTTATCGTTCCTCCCGGCACGCCCCACTATATTGCCTCCGAAACCTGTACGGTGTTTTATTCCTTTTCTTTTATGGAAGATTTTATCGTTTCACAAAGCACCTCGGGCAAGCTTGCAAAAAATTTTCTGCGTTCGCTGCAAGCCGGAGAAAGCCAATATATAAAGCCTAAAATTTCAATGTCCGCAAACGAAATATTATATATTGAAAATCTGATGGCACACATATTAAAAGAATTTACGGATAAGCCGGTTGCTTATAACGATACAATCCGGGCGTCCGCACAGATACTTGTCACAATGCTTGCACGGGAGTATTTTTCTAAAGCAAATCAAAACATATCCGACCATTTTGAAAATAACCGGCAGTTTATTCTGCATTGTGTTGATTATATTAAAAATAACTTTGCCGATAAAATTACGCTTGGTGAAATTTCTAAAAAATCTACTATGTCAAGAAGTACGTTCTGTGCCCGGTTCGCAAAAATCACGGGATGCTCCTTTATAAGTTATCTCAACCAATGCCGTATTAAGGCGGCGTGTGCATATATAAAAAAGGGGTACAAAATCACGGCAATTTACGGCTTGTGCGGTTACAATGATTTTTCCACCTTTAACCGAAATTTTAACAAAATAATGGGAATGTCACCTCTTGCATATAAAAAGCAATATGAAGTTTAAATTTTTTTGATTAAAACAAAAAAAGGCGTTGTTTCCGTTTTTACGGAACAACGCCCTTCTTACGTTTTTATTCTTCCTCAAAAGCATCCTTATCCAGGCCGCATACGGGGCAAACCCAATCAGCAGGGACATCCTCCCATGCCGTACCGGGTGCAACACCGTTATCCGGATCACCTACCGCCGGATCATATACATAGCCACAGGGGCAGACATATTTTCCCATTTGTTTCCCTCCTCTCTTACAGCACCAAGGACGGTGCCGTATACACTCTGGCGGCAAATTCGCTGTCCAGAGAATACAGTCCTTTAGAATCGTTGCCGAAAAGCTCCATCTTTTTAATCATATCGTCGGCCGTCTTTTCTTCCTCAAGCTGTTCCTTCACGAACCAGTCAAGAAACTGCATCGTTCTGAAATCCTTAACATCGTATGCAGCGGCATAGATCGTATTGATTAAGCCTGTTACATACTCTTCATGTGCAAGACCCTCTTTTAGGGGATCCATAAGCTGAGCAAGCACCTTATCCGGCTTTGCGACCGCTTCGAGCGTAACCTTTTCACCGCACATCTGCAAATATTGCAGCATGAGCATGGCATGGTCACGTTCTTCCTGTGCCTGGATCATATACCAGTTTGCAAACCCGTCCAGACCTTGTGCCTCGTAAAAAACGGAAAAGTCTAAATATAAATACGCAGAATACAGCTCTTTGTTAATTTGTTCGTTTAGTAACTGTGCAACTTTTTTATCCAGCATTTTGTCCCCTCCCTTTCTTCACCGTGCACCGCCGTGCATAATTTCGGATATCGCATCCAAAACCTTCGGATAACAGCCGCCGCAACCGGTAGAACAGCTTGTAATTTTCTGTACATCTTCAAACGCACGAAGAGCATCATCGAATTTTTCGCTTTTTGCAAGTGCGTCCGAAATATCAAAATAACTTACCTGCTTACAGTTGCAAATCATATAATTTTCCATAATCGTCTCCCTTCGGATTAGCCAAAGTATCTCCTAAGTAGTCCTTCAAAGGCTTTCCCGTGCCGAGCTTCGTCTCTTGCCATTTCATGCACTGTATCATGGATTGCATCCAGGTTCAGTTCCTTTGCACGCTTTGCAAGCTCGAATTTACCGGCGGTTGCACCGTTTTCGGCATCAATGCGGAGCTCCAGGTTCTTTTTGGTGCTGTCCGTTACGACTTCGCCCAAAAGCTCTGCGAATTTTGCGGCGTGCTCGGCTTCCTCATAGGCGGCCTTTTCCCAGTAAAGCCCGATTTCCGGATAGCCTTCCCGGTGTGCCACTCTTGCCATGGCAAGGTACATGCCTACTTCCGTGCATTCGCCTGTAAAGTTCATGCGAAGACCTTCAATGATTTCCGGGTCAACACCCTTTGCGATACCTACAATATGTTCTGCTGCCCAACTTCTTTCGCCGGCCTGTTCTTCAAACTTGGCTGCCGGTGCCTTGCACTGGGGGCAAAAATCCGGTGCCGCATCTCCTTCGTGAACATAACCACAGATTCCGCATACATACTTTTTCATACTTAAATTCCTCCTAAAATATTTTATTTGTTATTGTTTTATAAATTTCCCGTGCAGGACGGGCATTTACCGTAAAATAGTAGGGCGTGACCTTCGATTTGGCATCCACTGCCGTCCTCTGCCGCTGCGTTCAGCGACGGGGTGTACGGCATCGGCATATCCACCACAGCACCGCACGCGTTACAGGCAAGATGGTAATGGGGGTCCTTACAGCCATCAAACCGGTCTGCACTCTGCCCCACATCCAGCTTCAGGATAACGTTCTCTGCCGCCAGCTGGGAAAGATTCCGGTAGACGGTGCCCAGGCTTACATTCGGCATCTTCTCTCGCATCCGGGCGAAAACCCAATCCGCATCCGGGTGACAGGTGGTGCTTCGGAGGATTTCTAAAAGAAGGTCTCGTTGTCGACTTCTTTTTTTCATTGCGACCTCCAAATTAAAAATGATAACTACTACTGTTTTTATTATACACGGACAAAATCCATTTGTCAAGCATTTTTTTAAAATTTTTTTCATTTTTTTCTAAGGAAGAAGGTTTTTGCCGTTTTTTCGGGCTTTTTCTATCAAGCAAAGAAAGGAAATTCCATTTGTAATGGGATTCCTCTCACTCCGATAGGGGCGAGAGTTCACTTGCAGGGTGAGGTTCATTGCCTTTCCTTTTATCCTATTTCATCCTACTTTATAAGATTTGTCAATACCTTATCCTGTTATGTTGTATAATTTTTTTGAGGAGGCGAAACAATGAGACCTTTAAAAGAAAAAATCAGCATTACCGTTGATAAGGATATTTTGGAAAAGATACGGCAGGAAGCAGAGAAGGATGACCGTTTTCTTTCCCAATACATCAATATTGTACTAAAGGAGCATATAAAAAATCAGGCATAACCCAAAACGAAATTAGCGATATGTAAAAAAACGGCTCCCCTGCGTAAGGGGAGCTTTTTCTACCCGTGTTCCTTCCGGCAGACACGGCTCTGCTTTTTATGTTATCCCATTCTTTTTTGCGGTCCGGGCATTTTTACATCCCCGATGGGGATAGGAAAAAAGGATGCAGAACGGTCTAACCGAACCCAAAGGGGTACCCGAAAGCGTACAACGGTACGCTGAGTGGTTCGGTTGGGCCGTAGCAAAAAAGAATTCCATTAAAAAGAAAAACCCTCGCGGGGTTTTTCTACCCGTGTTCCTTCCGGCGGACACGGCTCTGCTTTTTATGTTATCCCATTCTTTTTTGTGGTCTGCGCCTTTTTTACATCCCCTATAAAAGATGCTTTCGGAGAGAGGCACTGTCTTCGCTGCTTAAATATGCCGGCGGCACATCGAAAACCGTTTTACAGCCCTTTGCCCCTTCCTTCTGGAGTCTGTATGCCGCCCGTGCGTAAGCACAAAGCACGGAAGAGGTGAAGGCAGGATTGGACTGGAGCGAGAGAGAATACTCAATCGTATGCCGGGAGCCGTCTCCGGCAGTGCCGGTGCGGATCACCGTGCCGCCGTGTGGCAGACCGCTGTGCTTTCCCTTTAATTCTTCGGCAGAAATAAAGTGTACCGTGGTATCGTAATCGGCGAAGTAGTTCGGCATCTCCACGATTTCTTTTTCAATCCGTGCAAGGTCTGCCCCGTCCTCAGCCACAACAAAGCATTCCCTGGTGTGCTTTTCTCTTGTGGTGAGGGAAGGCATTTCGCCGCTTCGCACTGCCTCCAATGCGGCAGGCACCGGCACAGTATACTGCCGGGCATCCAAAACGCCCCGGATGCGGCGAATGGCATCGGAATGCCCTTGGCTGACGCCCTTGCCCCAGAAGGTATAGTCCTTACCCTCGGGAAGGACGGCACCGGCGTACAGACGGCTTAGGGAAAACAGCCCCGGGTCCCAGCCCACGGAGATGATGCCCACATGGCCGCCGGCGTGTGCCGCCGTGTCCACATTTTCAAAGTGGGTGGGAATGTTCGCGTGGGTATCAAAGCTGTCCACCACATTAAAATGCTGTGCCAGCTGGGGGGTTTGCACCGGTAAATCCGTAGCACTGCCGCCGCAAAGAATCATCACATCAATTTTATCCGTATAGGAGAGGACATCCTCTGCCCGATATACAGGGGCGTTTGCATGAACGGATGCAGGGTCCCGTCTTGTAAACACGCCCACAAGCTCCATATCCGGGTTCTGGCTGACGGCATATTCCACGCCACGACCTAAGTTCCCGTAGCCGTAAATTCCGATTCTGATCATCTTTATCAAACCTTTCTATGTTGAAATATTGGTAGCTGAGAGAGAATAATAGCACCGAAGGTAAGCACACAGCCCCAGATTTCCCGCCCGGAAAAGACCTCGCCCATGAGTAGCCAGCCGCCGAATAAGGCGAAAACCGATTCCAGACTGCATAGGAGTGCCGCCGAGGTGGGGTCCGTATTCTTTTGTGCTACGATCTGCAAGGTGTACGCCACACCGCTGGAGAGTACGCCGGTATACAAAAGCGGAACGGCGGCCGCCAAAATGTCCGCAAGCCGGATTTCTTCCAATAGTATTGCCGCCACCATGGCACACACACCCGTGGTAAAAAACTGGAGACAGGACATCCGCACACAGTCCACCTTCGGGGCAAAATGGTCAATCACCAGAATGTGCACCGCAAAAAGGATTGCACAGCCCAGAAGGAGAAAGTCGCTGGTGAGAATTCGGAGCGTTGTACTGTCCATACATAAAAGATACATGCCGAACAGGGCAACGACGACGCTCAGCCAGGTGAGTATGGTTGCACGTCTACCCAAAACCAGCCCGAAAATCGGCACAAGTACCACATATAACGCCGTGATAAAGCCTGCCTTGCCGGCACCGGAGCCGATAATGCCAATCTGCTGGAGGGAGGAGGCGGCAAAAAGCACGAGACCACAGCAAATACCGCCGGCGACCGGCCAAACCTTTTCGGACGGCGGTCGGGCGTTTGTTTTGTCCATCCGGGTAATAACAGGCAGAAGCACCAGACTGCCGATGAGCATCCGGACACCGTTAAAAAGGAAGGGGCCACAACTGTCCATGCCCCGGCTCTGGGCGACAAATGCCATGCCCCAGATAAACGCCGTGAGAATAAGCAGTAAATTGGCCCTTAATTTCTTACCGTTCATGAGAGAGAACCACGTCTTTTATAATGTCCATAGCCTCGTCTAACAGTGCTTCGGTGTGGGTGGCCATGAGACTGGTCCGAAGGAGACACTCGCCCGGCGGTGTTGCCGGCGGCAGAACGGGATTTACGAAAACACCTGCTTCGTATAATGCCTTGTTAATCACAAGGGTATCTTCCATTTCGTATGTATAAATAGGTACAATGGGCGTTTCGGCTTCTTTGATCTTCAGCCCCCGGTCTTTAAGACCTTGCCGCATATAAGCACCAAGCTGGGATAGGCGACTTACACGCTCCGGCTCCCGGCGGATAACGCCAAGGGCCGCCTTCGCCGCCGCACATTGTGCAGGGGGGATGGACGCACTGAAGATGAAGGGACGGGAATTATGCCGCGTGAAATCCACAATCCGTTCGCTGGCAACCATGTAGCCGCCAAGGCTTGCGAGGGATTTGGAGAAGGTACCCATAATAACGTCCACCTTATCCGTCAGCCCGAAGTGGTCAGCCGTACCTCTGCCGCCGCGGCCGAGGACGCCGAAGCCGTGGGCATCGTCCACCATAATGGCGGCATCGTATTTTTCCGCCAGGGCAACAATTTCGGGAAGCTTGCAGATATCACCGCTCATGCTGAATACGCCGTCGGTCACAATCAGCTTGCCGGCTTTTGCATCAATCGCGGCAAGATGCTTTTCCAGGTCTTCCATATCATTATGCTTATACCGTACAAGATTTGCATAACTTAAGCGACAGGCATCATAGATGCTGGCGTGGTTTTCCCGGTCACAGAGAATGTAGTCATTTCTGCCGGCAATGGCACTGATAATGCCGAGGTTTGACTGAAACCCGGTGGAAAACGTCATCGCTGCTTCCTTGCCGATATAGGCGGCAAGCTCTTCTTCAAGCTCCAGATGCATTTTCAGCGTACCGTTTAAAAAGCGGGAGCCCGAACAGCCGGTGCCGTATTCCTCTGCTGCCGCCATGGCGGCGGCCTTCACCTCTTCGTGCACGGTCAGACCGAGATAGTTGTTGGAACCAAGCATAATCCGCCGCTTTCCTTCCATGATAACGGTGGTATCCTGCCGGGATTCCAGATAATGAAAATAGGGGTAAATATCTTTTTCGCGAAAATCCCGTGCGAGCGTAAATGCGTCGCACTTATCGAATAATGACATTCTAAATCACTCCTTAGATATAAATTATATCATTTATAAGGGTGCATAGTCAAATAATTTAGAAAAAAATGTAAAATTTAGAAAAGGGGTGCCTTCTCGTTTTAAAGACACCCCTGTGCATACGGCATTATTCTATTGTAAATTTGTCACACAGTGGCCGGGTATACGCATCCCAGAAAAATGCCGCCTGATGTTCGTTGAATGGGAAGGAACGCTCGGATGTTTCCTCTGTAATGCGATATGTTTCCATAAACAGAAGCCCCCTTCCGTTTTCACTATAGCTGGCTATGTGCAGTACTCCTGTATAATCCGGTAAAACGGTTAGCTGTCCGTTTGCATAGGTGAATGCCCCCGACTCCACGGTTGTACTCTCTTCGTCGCTATAGCAAAGAGCGAAGGTAGAGAATTTATCCACCTCGAAGGTGACGGTGTTCGGGTCATCGTCCAAATCCACCAGCGTCTGGGGGATGCCGTTATGCATATGCACGAAGGTGTAATGCGTATGCCCCTTGTATTCCTCCGGAATCTCCATGGTAATACGAAGCTTACCGGTGGTGTCGGTCTGCTTATGGATGCTTGAAATCGCTTTACCGTTTTTAGAGAGGGAAATATCGTAATATTTTACAATTTCATTTTCTCCGGCCGCATCCTCCAGCATCTGCTGCTTGAATTTTTCCGCGGTGTCGATACCGGTTTCGTTAATTACCGGCACAGCGGTCTCCGTTACGGAAAGCACGAAACGAACAGCCGTGTTCTCTTCTGCCAGTTCATCGCCGGAAATCACCGTGCCACCGTTTTTTATCTGTACACCGACGGGGGTATCGTAGTCACAGTTTGCCAAGAGCTCCGAAAGGGCATTGAGCCTCTCCAGGTATTCCTCGGAAAGCTGCTTCTTTTCCTTCTGGGAAAGCCCGTCATAAAAGCGTTTTTCTGAAACGATTGTGTCCCGGTACAAAAGAGCCTGCTCCCGGGTAGAGCATTCGGGAATACCGTGCATAATTTCTTCGTGTTGCAGAATTTTCTGCTCCTTATAGACGGTGATATCCGTGTTCCCGTACACCCTACCGTCCCGGACGATAACCACCGCAAAGCCCATGCCGTCGCTCTTTGTTACGGCGGTGATGAAGTACAGCCCGTCCCGGACGTTATCAAAGGCATATTTTCCGTTTTTGTCGGCAGTGAAGCGGGCCACCTCGTGGCGGAATACATCGGACAAAATCACTTCGCAGTCCTGGGTCTCGCCCTGTGCTGTCACCTTGCCGGATAGTTTAGCCGTGCTTTCGTTTTCTTCATATAATACAATGGTTTCTACGGTGTATGTGCCGGCCGCAGGGGCGTTTACATAGGCGTAGCCCGTCAGCGTATGGCTTCTGTCATAGCCGTACTTTTGATCCGGTCGCATTTCCGCCGTTTCTGCGACAATTGCGTAGTCGCCTACAGGTAGACCTGCAAAGCGGTAGGTGCCTTCCTTGTCGGTTTTCGCCTGGGCCATGGCCACGCCGTCCTCGTTATATACCGTCACCTGCACCCAAATTCGCTTTTGCCGACTGCCATCTCGGCCAGCCACTTCCGCTGTACCGCTTAAGGTTACGGCTTCTGTGGCTATGGTCAGCGTTTCGCCGGCGATGTCGGCGTTAAATACCGTGATTTCCTTGGCGGTGCTGCCGGTTTCACTTTCTGCCTTTAAAATGTAGCTCCCGTTCGGGACGTTCTCGAAGGAGAAGACGCCGTCTGCCGTCTCCTGTGCGGCAAACACGTTGCCGTCTCCGTCCGTCGCTCCCGTTGCCGCCGTCCCGTCCGCGTGGGTTACACTGCCGGAAATGCCTGCACCGTAGGAAATATCGGGATTGTCGGCTTTTGGTAGAATAAAACAGCTGTATGCATTATCCTTTGCATAATTATGTGCATAGGAGCCCTCCGGTACAATAAGAATTGCTGTAGCCGGGAATGGTGTCTGGCCAGATATTTCGGTTATGCTGCCGGGAAGCATTACCGTTTGAATTGAGGTCATATTAAAGGCATGTGAACTAAGGATTTTTAAATTCGGCGGCAGTATGACTGTCTCCAACGCAGTGCTCATAAACGCCTCCGGACCAATCCGTCTTACGCCGACAGGAATAGATAGGTTGTTCAACGAGCTGCAACCTCTAAATGATTCTTTGCCGATGGCGTACAGTGAATCCGGAAGCGATACGCTTTCCAATTTCGAACAGTTGGAAAAAGCACCGATAATTTTGGTTACAGGCACACCTTTTATGCTTGCGGGAATTTCCACCGCTGTAATCTTTTTGTCCTCCACGCCGACCACGGTCGCCTCACCGTCTGCAAGCAGATATTGGATGCCGTTTTCTGTGTAATATTCATAGTGTACATCTTCCCCCGCAAAAGCATAAAGCAAGCCGTTTTTTTCTGCAAAATCATGTGCATACGAATCCTTTTTCACAATTAAAACAGTACTTATGGGGAATGTTCTGTAAGCTGTGCTGCTAGATTCCTCTGCTATAGATGTTACGCTTTCGGGAATTGCTATATTCTTCAGTTCTTTACAGTTTTGAAAGGCAGCAAGACCAATCCGGGAAAGACCCTGTATTCTTCTTGAATACACTTGGCAGAATGCCATATACTCATAGAAATTACAAACAAAAACTTGAATATATTGAGAAACAAGGATTTGACAATGCTTTCCTACAATCTCTTAATGACAACGAAGAACAGGTTAGAAATGAGTTGCTTAACTATGTCAATTACGATGATTTGAAATCACAGGAAAAGTTCTCCACTGCTCTAAATAGTATGGAAACAGAGAAAATCATTCAGGTCTTAAAGACATTGAGTGAACAGCAGAAGAAAAAGAGAGGTATCAGCAATCAGCAAGTATGTTGTTTGTCTTGTGTTGACAGGAACAATAATCATTTCTTATAGACTGTTTGTGTTGGTAGAATATGGGCAAGTCATATCGAAAAAACACTTATCCCTCATTTTTCAGAAGATACTGTTTTGATTACAGACAGCCATAGAGCATATAGAACAGTAGCAAACAAGCACAAGATACCATTAAAGCAAATTCCAAGTGGAAAGCATACAAGTGGTGGATATAGTCTTGGTCATATCAATGGTTATCACCACAACATTAGTGATTTTATGTATCTGTATCATGGTGTATCTTCAAAGTTTCTTGATTATTACTTGGCACTTTTCTATTGGATTGAGAAGAACAAGAACAAATCCTATCTTGAGCAAGCCTATGACATAATCACGCTGTTATCCAATCAGGCTAAAAAGATACCACTCAACAAGTTCAAGGACAAACCTATATCCTTTGACTTAAAAGGTATGTTAAGTTAACAATTTTGTTAATTTTGTCTCCGTATCTTGATAAATGAGTGAAAGTATGTTATAATATAGTTGGAAATTGAAACTTTTTACTTCTTTTTTCTGTCTATATAGATAATATAGCAGTTAGACAAATAAGAATTTGACGAGGTGCAATATGGCTTCTAGTAAAGAGTATTTGGAGTTTGTTTTAGAACAGTTGTCTGAATTGGATGAAATAACATATAAGACAATGATGGGCGAATACATCATTTAT
>SVJY01000022.1 GCA_015068765.1 Oscillospiraceae bacterium | reverse complement strand
ATTCTCGCTGTTTTTTCAGAAGAGCTTCCTCCTCTAAACGCAGTCTCCTCAATTCTTTTAAATATGCATTCTCTATTCTAAGTTTAAGTAATTCATCTTCAAGTTCTTTGACGTGTTCAGCACTTGTATCAATAGATTGTTCTTCATTAGGTTTAGAAGGCTTTTTAAAATCTCGTATATCCAATGTTTTCTTACGACCTTTCTTTTTAGGTCTCAGAGCATCAGGACCGGCAATTCTGAAAACATTAACCCATCTGGTTATTAAAGATGGATTATTGATTCCTTGCGAAAGAGCTAATTCCTGATATGAGACTTCACTTGATAGATACAATTCTACCACAGAAAGTTTAAATTGAAAAGCATAATTATTTTTTTGCCTCGATTGAAGCAATCCTTTATCACCAAATTCTTTATACGCATTTACCCAAATACGTACTTGTTTTTTATCTGGTATTTTGTTTTGCGTTGCGATACATTCATAACTGCCTTTGCCTTCCAAATACTCTTGTACTACTTTCTTTTTAAACTCAAAGCTGTATTTTGACATAAAAAACCGACCTCCCAATCGTTAGATTTTTGGTCTAACTTTTGGGGGTCGGCTCAGTTTTCGGGGGTTTGCCCGGTTAAGCCGGGAATTATAATTTACTGAAACAGCTCCATAATTGCGGAACGAGAGAATAAAGTATTGTTATCGCTTTAAAAGTACATCCTGTTCGTAGGTACGGACGATGGGTAACCAATCTATGGGCGTACCGTTTTCTTCGCAGAATTTCTCCCATACAGCACCGAAGGGATATTCCTTCATTTCCTCGGTGACAGCCATGATAGAGGTGAAATCGTTCTGATTCTGCAAATCCATGAGCAAAGCATTCGGCGTCAGCAGTGCACGAAGCAGTGCTTTTTGCATACTACGCATACCGATAACCCATGCGGCGATCCGGTTAATGCTGGCATCAAAGTAATCAAGACCGATCATTACCCGATCCAGTGCATCACAGCGGACAATTTCCTTAGCAACCTCACAAAGCTCATCCTCCAGGATAACTACGTGATCACTATCCCAGCGAATGCCTCTTGTGACGTGGAGCGCCACCTTATCAGCAAAGAGAAGCATCGAGGAAAGCTTGTCGGATACAACCTCTGTGGGGTGATAATGTCCATTGTCTAAAAGACAGAGCTTTTTGTTCTGGGTAGCGTACTGCATATAGAATTCATGCGAGCCAACTGTGTATGCCTCTACGCCAATGCCGAAAACCTTGGATTCAACACTGTCGATAATATAGTTTTCATCATATTCTATTGCAAAAATTTCATCCAGAGAAGCCTTCAGACGGGCACGGGGGCCAAGACGGTCAGCAGGAATATTCTTGTATCCGTCCGGAATCCACAGGTTACAAAGACAGGGCGAGCCCTGCTCTTTGCCGATATAAGCGGCAATTTCTCGGCACGCTTTCCCGTGCTCTATCCAGAATTTACGAATGCTTTCATCCGGATGCGAGAGGGTCAGATTATCTGCCGCCTTGGGATGAGAAAAGAAGGTGGGATTAAAGTCCAAAAGTAAGCCCCTCTCCTTAGCAAACTGCACCCAGGGGGCAAAATGCTCGGGACGAAGCTGATCACGGTCTACCACCTCGCCGTCAAAAAAAGCATAAATCGCATGAAGATTGATGCGATGCTTGCCGGGAATGAGTGACAAAGCCTTATCAATATCCGCCATAAGCTCTTGCGGTGTGGAGGCCTTGCCGGGATAGTTACCGGTCGTTTGAATACCGCCGGACAGTGCACCCTTGGATTCAAAACCGATAACATCATCTCCCTGCCAGCAATGCATGGAGATGCGAACGTTTTTTAATGTGTCGAGCACGGCATCAGTGTCAATGCCGTATTTTGCGTACTTTGTTTTTGCATTTTCGTAAACTGTCATTATGGTTACACCTTTCTTTATTGAATCTGTATGATTGGAAATGATTCGGAAACAGTTGCCTTTGCTTCGTCGATGCTTTTCAGCTCGCCGGAAGCAAGCATTTGCATCATCAGATTGCCTATCGCAGTCGCTTCTATGGGTCCTGCATATACTGCTTTGCCGGTGTATTCGGCTGTGAGCTGGCTCAAATAGTTGTCCTGAGAGCCGCCGCCGATAATGTGAATAGCATCGTAGGCATTCCCGGTAATGCTTTCAATTTCCCGCACCGTTTCTCCATAGCTTTGTGCCAGACTGTGGTAGACACAGTGGAGAATATCGCCCAGTGCTTCCGGTGCTGCTTCACCCTTTTGGGCGAGGTAGGTGCGGATGGCATCCAGCATACTTTCGGGGGCGAGGAACATATCGTCATTTACATCAATTTTGCCGGGGTATTCGGAAGCTATAGCCATATCGCAAAGCTGACCGAAGGAGTACTCGTCATGCAGTTCCTTTTTAATGGATTGAATAATCCAAAGACCCATGATATTTTTCAGATAGCGGATTTGTCCGTCGTGGGCACCTTCGTTTGTCATGCCGGCATCTCGTCCGGCAAGACTGCCGTTCATCTTGGGCAAAACCGTGCCCATGAGCGACCATGTGCCACTGCTGATATAGATGCAAGGCTCTGTGGTGGGGACGGCCATAACGGCAGATGCGGTATCATGTGCAGGGGCAAGGAGTACGGTGCAGTCAAGACCCGTTTCTGCCTGCATAGAATCTGTCAGCTTGCCTACAACTATGCCCGGCATTTCCGGCTTTGTAAATATTTTTGACGGAAAGCCCAGTGTACTTAAAATTTCGGTATCAAAATCCTTGGTTTCCAGATTCATCATCTGGGTGGTGGAGGTCATGGTAAATTCGTTTTTCTGCACGCCTGTCAGCAGATAGTTGAAGTACTCTGCAATATGCAGATACCGCTCAGCCTTCTCCAGATTGTCGGAGGTGGTTTTTATGCTGTACAGTTGATAAATGGAATTAAAACGCTGCGTTTGCACGCCGGTACGGGCATACAGTGTGTCGTATGGAATTTTAGCATAAACAGCTTCGGGCATTCCGTCCGTACGGCTGTCCCGGTACGCCACAGTGTCTCCGAGGATTTCGTTATTTTTATCGAGGAGGACAAAGTCCACGCCGAAACAGTCAATCCCCATGTAGGCAGGCTTTTTGCCAAGCTCTGCACACTTTTTCATGCCGTTTTTGATTTCATCAAACAGACGGTCCAGCTCCCAGCACAGATGTCCGTTACGCTTTACGTTTCCGTTTTTGAAACGGTAGACTTCTTCAATTTCAATTTTTCCGTCCCGGACATAGCCCAAAATATGGCGGCCGCTGGACGCACCAATGTCTACTGCCAGATAGTACATATGTATTCTCCTTTTAGTCCGAATTTATGAATTATGCGCCGATATATGCTGTGCAAAGAAGCATGGCTTCTTCCGTTGTCATTTCTGCTTCGGGGGCGAGATTGCCGTCCTTTAAGCTAAGGCAACCGGTGCTATACATATAAGCAACGCTTTCCAGTGCCCAAGAGGCAACCTGCTCTTCGTCTGCTACACCTGCGATCGATGCAGTGGCAGCCTGAATGTCTGCTAAACAGTCGGGATTCTGACGAAGCTTTGCACGGGTGAGCATGGAACAGGCTTCCTGACGGGTGATTGCTCTGCGAGGGGCAAAGGCATCGTTGCCGACACCGTTTACCACGCCCATGCCGTACAGCATTACAACAAAAATATCCTCCGGGGCTTCGCCAAGGTCCGCAAAGTTGTTCTTTGTCTCAAGCTGCGGAAATACACCGCTGTTGATTGTGCGAAATGCCTCAAAGGTCAGCATAGAGAACTGTGCACGGGAGATGGGGGCCGCATAGTCCGGTGTCATGCCTAAGGACGTGTAAATGGCCGGAAATGCGGGTGCAATTTCTGCCGGGGTTTCTGCAAAAGCCTGTGCTGCGGGTAATACCATGAGTGCTGCGAGAGTGAGTGCCAAAATTTTCTTTTTCATACGTAATTCCTCCTACTTGTTCTGTCTTTGTCACAGATTTTTATTAAAAAAGGGAATTTTTATACCCCTTTTTTTTACTTTAGGTTCAGTTCGCCCAGATTCGCGGCCTTTAAATATGCATTGATGAAGCCATCAATATCTCCGTCCATTACAGCACTGATATTTCCCATTTCAAAGTTTGTGCGGTGGTCCTTGGCCATACTGTATGGGTGGAATACATAGGAACGAATCTGACTTCCCCAAGCGATTTCCTTCTGTACGCCCTTAATATCCTCGATTTTTTCCTTCTGCTCCCGTTCAGCAATTTCCAGAAGCTTGGATTTCAGCATCTTCATAGCCGTTTCCCGGTTCTGGTGCTGGGAGCGTTCGTTCTGACAGGCGACGACAACGCCGGTTGGAATGTGGGTGATACGAATGGCGGAGTCGGTCTTATTGATATGCTGACCGCCTGCACCGCTGGAACGGTACGTATCCACCCGGATATCCTCGGGGTTGATTTGTACATCAATATCATCGTCGATTTCCGGCATAACCTCCAGAGAAGCGAAGGAAGTGTGCCGTCGTCCGGAAGCGTCGAAGGGGGAGATGCGTACCAGGCGGTGTACGCCCTTTTCGCATTTCAGATAGCCGTAGGCATTCAGCCCTTCAATAAGAATCGTTGCACTTTTTACCCCGGCTTCGTCTCCGGCGAGAAAGTCCAGTACGTTGACGGTAAAGCCACGCCGTTCTGCAAACCGCTGGTATAAGCGAAGCAGCATTTCAGCCCAGTCCTGTGCTTCTGTTCCGCCGGCGCCGGCGTGAAGCGTAAGAATGGCATTATTCTTATCGTAAGGACCGCTGAGAAGGGCATCCAGCCGCATGGTATCTAACGTTTGTCGGAGATTGGTGTAAGAAGTACTGATTTCCTCTAAAAGGGATTCATCCGCTTCGCTGATGGCTAGTTCCACCAGCGTCACGGCATCCTCCCACCCCGATTGCAGGGCACGGAAGGAATTGATTTTGGTGGAAAGTCCTTTGATTTTCTGTAAAACCTTCTGGGAAGCTTCTATGTCGTCATAAAAACCGGGCACAGAAGAAGCATCCTCAAGTTCTTTGAGTTTTTCCAGGTCTCTGTTAATACCCAGTGCTTCGTGCAGGTCTTTGATTTCCGCTTCCATTGCAGCAAGGTCTAATCTGTACTGCTCATATTCAAGCATTCCTTTTCATCCTCCTGTTATTGTCCGCAGCATTTTTTATATTTCTTGCCACTGCCGCAGGGGCAAGGGTCGTTTCTGCCTACCTTCGCATCCTTCCGAACGGTGCGAGAACCGGGTTCACTACTGCCGTGGGAGGCAACACCTGCTGTTTCTTGCCGTCTTGCGGGTGTTTTTGTAAGGGTGGCGTGCAAAACAACCTTGACGGTATCCTCTCGGATACTCTGCACCATTTCCTCAAACATATCGTAGCCGATCGTTTTGTATTCCACAATGGGGTCATGCTGGCCGTAGGCACGCAGGGCTATACCCTGCCGCAGCTGATCCATGTCATCGATATGGGCCATCCAGTGTCGGTCAACGGCATGAAGAAGTGCAACCCGTTCAAGCTCACGCATGGCTTCACTGCCGATTTCCGATTCCTTCTTATCATACAAGACCCGTGCGAAGGACAAAAGCAGATCGTGAAGTTCATTATAAGACAAGGTCTTTTTCTGTTCCTCGGTGAAGGAAATGGGGGCGAAAACGGAACCATAAAACTCTGACAGACCTATCCAGTTCCATTCGTCCGGATCGATAGAGTCGGAAACATAAATTTCCAGCATACTGTCTACCGTGGTTTCCAGCATTTTGAGAACGGTGTCCCGTACATCCCCGCCGTTTAATACTTCCTGCCGCTGTGCGTAAATTTTTTCACGCTGTACGTTCATAACATCGTCATACTGCAATACATTCCGGCGAATCTGGAAGTTGTTGCCTTCTACACGACTTTGTGCATTTTCGATGGCTTTGGAAAGCATATTGTGTTCTATGGCTTCATCGTCCCGAAGGCCAAGGGCATTGACCACAGCCGCAATACGGTCTGACCCGAAGCGACGCATTAAATCATCCTCCAGAGAAATGAAGAAGCAGGAGGTACCGGGGTCACCCTGCCGTCCGCTTCGACCACGGAGCTGATTGTCAATACGGCGGGATTCATGCCGCTCTGTACCGATGATATAAAGACCGCCTAATTCTACAACCTTGTTGTGCTCCACATCCACAACGGCTTTATGCTTGTCATACAGCTCCTTATAAATGCGGCGTGCTTCTAAAATTTCTTCGTCGGTGGTTTCTGCAAAACCGGTAGCTTCGTTTATCAGCCGTTCCTCGATTTCCATTTTAGCCATATCGTTTTTGGCGAGGAATTCTGCGTTACCACCCAGCATAATATCCGTACCGCGTCCCGCCATGTTGGTGGCGATGGTTACGGCACCGCATTTGCCGGCCTGGGCAATAATCTGTGCTTCACGGGTATGGTATTTTGCATTCAGCACCTCGTGCTTTATGCCGCGGCGACGGAGCATACCGCTTATCTTTTCAGAGTTTTCAATCGTAATCGTACCGACCAGAACAGGTTGACCGGTACGGTTGAGGGCTTCAATCTGGTTTACCACAGCCTCAAATTTTGCTTGCTCGTTTTTATAAACCTTATCCGGCAAATCCTGTCTTGCGAGAGTACGGTTTGTGGGGATTTCCACAACGTCGAGCTCGTAAATCGTCTGGAATTCCGTTTCCTCTGTTTTTGCCGTACCTGTCATACCGGACAGCTTTTTGTAAAGACGGAAATAATTCTGGAAGGTTATGGTGGCAAGCGTCTTGTTTTCCCGTTCCACCTTCACGCCTTCCTTCGCCTCAATGGCCTGATGCAGACCGTCACTATAACGGCGTCCCACCATAATGCGTCCCGTAAATTCGTCAACAATCAGCACTTCGCCGTCCTTGACCACGTATTCTTTATCCCGGAACATGGTACCATGGGCCTTTAGTGCCTGGTTAATATGATGGGAAATGGTCATATTATCTGGGTCAGCCAGATTTTCAAGTCCGAAAAACTGCTCTGCACGCTTTGTACCCCGTGCAGTGAGCGTGGCGGTACGTGCCTTTTCGTCTACAATATAATCAGCATTCGGATCTTCTTCCAAAGACTTTGCATCGGTTTCTTTAATTCGTATACAATGTAGACCCCGGACAAAGGTGTTTGCACGTTCATAGAGGTCGGTAGATTTATCGCCGGCACCGCTGATGATAAGCGGTGTACGGGCTTCGTCCACCAAAATGGAGTCCACCTCGTCCACGATGGCAAAGGCGTGGCCACGCTGTACCATGTTGGACTTGTAAATGACCATGTTATCACGGAGATAGTCAAAGCCCATTTCGTTATTTGTGCCGTAGGTAATATCAGCGGCGTAGGATTTTTGCTTTTCTTCTACAGGCATCTGGGGTACAACCAGCCCCACACTAAGCCCGAGGAAACGGTAAATCTTGCCCATCCACTCACTGTCACGCTTCGCAAGATAATCGTTGACAGTAACAATATGCACGCCCTCACCGGTCAGTGCGTTGAGGTAAGCAGGGAGAGTGGCAACAAGCGTTTTACCCTCACCGGTACGCATTTCTGCAATACGCCCCTGATGCAGTACAATACCGCCGATAATCTGCACCGGAAAGTGCCGCATACCTAGCACTCGATCCGAAGCCTCTCGTACAGTAGCGAAAGCTTCGGGCAGAATGTCATCCGTGGTTTCGCCGTTTTGAAGACGTGCTTTGAATTCACCCGTTTTTCCGATTAACTGCTCATCAGACAGAGCCCTGTATTCTGCCTCAAGTGACAGAACTTTATCGACCAGGGGACGGATACGTTTGATTTCTCTTGTGCTGTAGTCCCCGAACAATTTCTGTATAAGACCCAAAATTATCCTTCCTTTCCAGTGGACATAATTATAATAGATTATTATAGCATAAAATATAAGAAATTACAAGTCTTTTTTAAAGGAAGGTTTAATATTCCAGTTCTTTCTCCATAAGAAACACATATTCCTCTGCGTTTTGACGGTTTGCGGCAATTTCTGCCTCCGTCATTTCCCGACGGACCTTGCCGGGACTGCCGATTACGAGACTGCCGTCCGGGATTTCCGTACCGCCTGTTACCAGTGCTCCGGCACCGATAATGCAGTTCTTTCCGATTTTGGCACCGTCCAGTACAATGGCACCCATGCCGATGAGGCTGTTGTCTCCCACACTGCAGCTGTGCAAAATAGCCCCGTGTCCTACGGTTACACCCTTGCCCAGCACAAGCGGCATATTTTCCGAAACGTGCAGAACACTGCACTCTTGCACGTTACTTTCATCCCCGATGGTAATCGGTGCCATATCGCCCCGTACCACGGCATTATACCAGATAGAGACCTTATCTCCCATTGTGACATTGCCGCAAACTACGGCCCCTTGTGCGATAAATAATTTTTTCATGATAAGATTCCTTTCAAAATTCAAACAGTTTTAATATAGCGGAGTGCACTGACAGCGGCAGTTGCCCCGTCAGAGGCGGCCGTCACGATTTGCCGCAGTTTTTTCTCACGGATATCGCCGGCGGCAAACACGCCGTCCGTCTCGGTGAGCATTTCGCTGTCTGTTGGGATATAGCCGCCTTTTGTCAGCGAAATTTCTGTACAAAGGCGGTTTGCAGGCATCATGCCTACGGCTACAAATAAAGCGTCCACAGAAAGCTCGGTTTCCGTACCGGCCTCATCTGTATACCGGATGCCGCAAAGCTTTCCGTTTTCAGAGAGAAGAGCAGTGGGGGATGCCTTTTCATAAATGCGGATGTTTTTGATTTCACGAACGCCCTTTGGCACTGCCAGCGGACATAGCATATGCACAGTGCTTGCGTGCCGGGATAAAAACATCGCTTCCTCCGCTGTGTGGGAAGAAGACCCCACAATGGCCACTTCCTTATCCTTAAACAGTGCCCCGTCACAGGTGGCACAGTAGGAGACGCCCCTGCCACGGAGTTTTTCCTCATCGGGCAGACCGAGTTGCTTCGGCTCTGCACCGGTGGCAAGAATCAATGCTTTTCCTTCGTAGCGGTTTCCCTGTGCCGTTTCTACGGTTTTATGTGCACCCAGGCTTATCCGTACCGCGTCCTCATACCGGATTTCCGCTCCGTGTGCGGTGGCAACATTTAGAAACTGCATGGCGAGCTCCGGCCCGGAAACGGAGGGAAGCGGGGGATAGTTTTCAATCATGGGAATGGTGGGAAGCTGACCGCCGGGCATCATCCGCTCCAGCACAAGCACGCTCCGACCTGCCCGGGAGGCGTACAGTGCGGCGGAAAGACCGGCGGGACCTGCACCGATAATGATAATATCGTACATCTCTGCATCATCCTTAGCCTAAATTTTTTCTACATACTATTATTCCATTTTTTTACCCATTTGTCAACAAAAACTTGACAAAATTAAAACTTTGGGATAAGATAGTATAGATAATGAAAATAGGAGAGATATCTGTGATATATCTGGATAACAGTGCGACAACGAGGCCGTCCCATGCGGCGATGACCGCCTTTTATATGGCAGCAGAGACAGAATACGGCAATCCGTCCTCCGTGCATAGGGCAGGAACGGCGGCGGCACAGATTCTGAAAAAAGCCCGAATGACCGTAGCGGAGAAGCTGCATACGGAATCCGGCAATATCATTTTTACAAGCGGCGGCACCATGGCGGATAATCTGGCGGTACAGGGAGCGGTGAGCCTGAAAAGAGGCGGCAGTGTTGTGACGACTGCCATAGAGCATCCGGCGGTAAAAAGCGTTTGCCATGCACTGGAGCAAAAGGGGATCCGTGTCACATATGTATTGCCGGATCAAAACGGCGTTGTGCAGGCAGAGAGCATTGGTGCGGCACTGACGTCGGATACCGTACTTGTAAGCTGCATGCACGTAAACAATGAAACCGGTGCCATACAGCCGATAGAAAAAATGAAAGACTATATGCAAGCGGTATGTCCCGATGCACTGCTTCATGCAGACTGTGTCCAATCCTTTGGAAAACTACCGGTCTTGCCGGAAGCATGGGGGATAGACCTTGTCAGCATCAGCGGACATAAGATCCACGGGCTTCGCGGTGCAGGTGCACTGTATGTACGAAAAGGCGTAACGCTTTCGCCCCTCATTTACGGCGGCGGACAGGAACGGGATATTTGCCCCGGTACAGAAAACCTGCCGGCGATTGCCGCAATGGCGGCGGCTTGCGAGGAAGTGCGGGATACGGAAAAGGTAAAATACCTTTCTATGCGGCTTTTGCGTGGTATATTGGAACTGGAAGATGTTTATATCAATAGCCCCAAGGAAGGGCTTCCGCATATTCTCAATGTCTCCTTCGGCACAGTGCCGGCGGAGGTAGTGACAAATGCCCTGTCCGTGGCAGGCGTATGTGTATCGGCGGGATCAGCCTGTGCAGGGCCCAGGTCAGAGAAAAGCTACGTGCTTCGCAGTATGGGCGTGCCGTCACCGGACAGCGGTGTCCGCTTTAGCCTTTCCGATACCAACACAGAAGCGGAAATTGACGAAACGGTTCGCATCTTAAAAGAAACCATTCCGATGCTTTATATGGCACTCGGCGGAAGGAGAAAATAAATGCAGGAAATCATATTGATAAAATACGGCGAAATCATTCTAAAGGGACTGAATCGCCACATTTTTGAGGACAGGCTGGTGTCGAACATCCGCAAGGCGGTAGGAGACGGTGCACGGGTCTATAAATCCAGAGCTACGATTTATGCCGAACCGCAAGAGGGTGCAGACGTGGATGCACTGATTCAGAAAATCCTGCACGTTTTCGGGATTGTGTATGCAGTGCGTGCCGCCGTCTGTGAAAAGGATTTGAAGACGATTGGCGAAAAGGTACTTTCCTATATCAACCTGACCGGAAAAAAGACCTTTAAAGTAGAAACGAAACGGGCAGATAAAACCTTTCCGCTGAAGTCTCCGGAAATCAGTGCCGAAATCGGCGGTATCATTCTGGAAAAATATCCGCACCTTGCTGTGGATGTGAGGAATCCGGAAATCACCGTAAATGTGGAAATCCGGGAAGCCGGGGCATATATCTATGCAGATAAAATCCGCGGACAGGGTGGCATGCCCACCGGCTCTGCCGGAAAAGTCATGCTTCTTTTGTCCGGCGGGATTGACAGTCCGGTAGCAGGCTACATGATGGCAAGACGGGGCACCGTTATGGATGCAGTGCATTTCTTTTCGCCACCCTTCACAAGCGAAAAGGCGAAGGAAAAGGTGTTGGACCTTGCCCGGATTCTGGCAAGATATACAGGCGGTATGCGTGTGCACATTGTCCCGTTTACTAAACAGCAGCTCCAGATGAAGGCAAAATGCCCGGCAGAGCACCTGACGATTCTCATGCGGAGAATGATGATGCAGATTGCTTGCCGGATTGCCGCAGAAAGCGGGGCGGGAGCTGTTGTGACAGGGGAGAGCCTGGGACAGGTGGCAAGCCAGACGCTGGAGGCAATCGGCGTAACAGATGCCTGTGCAACCATGCCTTGCTTCCGTCCGCTTATCGGTATGGACAAGGAAGATATTATTGCCGTTGCACGCCGTATCGGCAGCTTTGAAACATCCATTTTGCCGTATGAGGACTGTTGCACGATTTTTGTACCTAAGCATCCCACAACAAAGCCGAGAATCGAAAAAATTCTGGAATCGGAAGCCCTAATTGATGTGGAGGGGCTGATACAAAAAGCGATTGAAGAGACGGTGCATATCGATGTGTGAGAAGGACAGAGTAATTGACATTTTGCTGAAAACCGGGCGTACAGTCGCCGCGGCGGAATCCTGTACCGGCGGTATGGTTGCCAAGGCATTTACGGATTACCCCGGTGTTTCGGCGGTGTTTTTAGAAGGGATTGTGACCTACGCAAATGAAGCCAAAATCCGCATGTGCGTAAAGCCTGAAACCATTGAAGCACATGGTGCGGTCAGCCACGAAACGGCACGGGAAATGGCGGAGGCCGTACAAAAGCGTGCAGGGGCGGACGTTGCGGTGAGTACAACGGGGATTGCCGGCCCCGGCGGCGGAACGGCGAGAAAGCCGGTGGGGCTTGTATATGTAGGGATTCGTACAGAAAAGGGAACGAAAACCTATACGCTCCGGCTGTCCGGAAACCGGGCGACGGTGCGGCAAAAAACCGTAAATGCAGTCTTTCACTTTTTATTAAACGCATTGGAGGAACTATAATGGAAAAAATTAAACTCTGGGAAAAGGAAACGCCGTATTTCAAACCGGAATATGAGCAGGAAGAGCCGGCACTGGTGCCGTATCTTTTAAATGACGGCAAGGTGCATCCGTGCGTTATTGTTTTCCCCGGCGGCGGATATCATCATCGGGCAAATCATGAGGGAGAACCGATTGCACAGTGGCTCAATACGCTTGGAATCCATTCCTTTGTTTTGGAATACCGTGTAACACCATATACATACCCTGCAATTTTAGGTGACGGCCTCCGAAGCGTGCGGCTGGTACGCCACCGGGCGGCGGAATTTGGGATTGATCCGGATAAAATCGGCGTGCTGGGCTTTTCGGCAGGCGGTCATCTTGCCTACATGACGGCACTTCGGTATCAGGATGCGGAGCTATATCCGTCGGATCCGATTGATGCAGAATCGTCCAAACCGAACCTGGCGATTCCCTGCTATGCAGTGGCTTCCTTTGAACAGTTTCACCACGGCGGTTCGGCGGCCAATTTCCTTGGAGAAGAGAATACGGCAGAAATGCGTCATAAATATTCTGCAGAGAACAATGTGACGGAGGATACACCGCCCATGTTTATCTGGCATACAATGGGAGACCCTGTAGTTCCCGTGGAAAACGCACTGAATATGGCACGGGCACTTCGTGCCAAACGCGTACCGTTTGCACTTCATATTTATCCCAATGGTGGCCACGGCAGAAATCTTGCAAAAGATATTCCCCAAACCTGCACATGGCCGGACGCTTGTGCGGCATGGCTTTCTGAAAATTTTAAAATGGAGGCAGAAGGATGATTAATCCGCCCATTGAACAACAAATCACAGAAACACTGGAAAAAAACTATATGCCCTATGCGATGAGCGTAATCATTTCCCGTGCAATTCCCGAAATTGACGGGTTCAAGCCCTCGCACCGGAAGCTACTTTATACTATGTATAAAATGGGGCTGATAAACGGTGCCCGGACAAAGTCCGCCAATATTGTGGGGCAGACGATGAAGCTCAATCCCCATGGCGATGCGGCTATCTATGAAACCATGGTCCGTTTGACCGCCGGCAATGAGGCACTTCTGCATCCTTTTGTGGACTCCAAGGGAAACTTCGGTAAGCAGTATAGCCGCGACATGGCATATGCTGCCCCCCGTTACACGGAGGCTAAGCTGGACGGCATCTGCACGGAACTGTTTGGAGAAATAGACAAGGACACGGTTGACTTTACGGACAATTATGACGGTACGATGAAAGAGCCGGTGCTCCTTCCTGTCACGTTTCCAACCATTTTGGTCAATCCCAATCAGGGGATTGCCGTTGGTATGGCCAGCAATATCTGTAGCTTCAACCTTCGGGAGCTTTGCGATGCTACGGTGGCATTTCTAAAAAGCGAAAAGGCAGACCTTCGGGCCGTTATGCCTGCACCGGACTTTTCCACCGGTGCGGCACTCCTTCTGAATCCGGAGGAAATGGATCGGATTTACGAAACGGGCAGAGGCAGCTTCCGCCTTCGTGCAAAGTACACCTACGATAAAAAGAATAACTGTATCGAAATTTATGAGATTCCCTATACCACCGCCACAGAGGTGATTATCGATCGGGTAGTGGATCTTATCAAAAACAATAAAATCCGCGAAATCACGGATATTCGGGACGAAACCGATCTGGGGGGCCTGAAACTCACCATTGATCTCAAACGCGGCACAGACCCGGACAAGCTGATGATGCGGCTATATAAGCTGACCACACTGGAGGATGCCTTCAGCTGTAACTTTAATATTCTGATTGACGGACAGCCCCGGGTTATGGGCGTCCGGGAAATTCTCAAGGAATGGACCCGGTTCCGCAGAAGCTGTATCTGCCGCCGTCTGGAATTTGACATTAAGAATAAAAAAGATAAGCTACATCTTCTCTTGGGTCTTAAGAAAATCCTTCTGGATATTGACAAAGCAATCCGCATTGTAAGGGAAACGGAACTTGACGAAGAGGTTGTACCGAATCTTATGGCGGGCTTTGGTATTGATAAGGTACAGGCAGAATTTGTGGCAGAAATCAAGCTGCGTAATCTCAACAAGCAGTATATTTTAAAGCGTACTGCCGAAACCGACGCACTGGCGGAGGAAATCGAACAGCTTACGTATATACTGTCTAATGAGAACGAGGTAAAGAAGCTGATTATCGCTTCCCTTAAAGAAACCGCCAAGAAATACGGCAAGGACAGAAAAACGGAAATTATTGCCTGTGATGAGGTGGAAACGGTAGTAGAAGCGGAAGAAATCGAAGACTATAATCTGAAGGTCTTTTTCACAAAGGAAAACTATCTGAAGAAGATATCCCTTGTTTCGCTCCGTTCAGCCGGAGAACATAAGCTGAAGGAGGATGATCGGATTCTTTCCGAGTTTGAAGCCTCCAACCGCTGGGATATTCTGCTTTTCAGTAATCAGCAGAATGTATATAAGCTTCGCCTTTCTGACGTGAATGACTGTAAGGCAAGTGCACTGGGTGAATATCTGCCAAACGTTCTGGGCCTCAGCGATGAGGAAAGGATTGTGTATGCAGTGCCCACAGATAAATATACAGGCTATATGCTCTTTGGCTTTGAAAACGGCAAGGTGGCAAAAACCGAGATGCAAAGCTATGCCACAAAGCTGAACCGGAAAAAGCTGACCAATGCATACAGTGGAGCATCCCCCCTTATTGATGTGCTATATGTGGCAGAGGATACCCATGTCACCCTTTATAGCACTTCCGGCAAGCTTCTCACTTTCCATACGGAAGCCCTGGAAGCGAAGAGTACCAGAGCCACGCAGGGGGTACAGGTTATGCGTATGCGAAAAGGGCATACACTCTCCGCTATGTGCCCGACAACCGAAGAAACCTTGCAGTATAAGAGTAAAAATATCCCCTCCGGCGGCTATTATCCGGCAGCAGAGGGCGAAAAAGATGTGGATGACGGGCAACTATCACTGTTCTGAAAGTAAGATGAAGGGGATGTGAAAAAAGTCCAGACCACAAAAGGCAAAGAAAATACAATGTGTAAACTATGACATATTGTTTGAAAACCAGAAATTTGCTCGTTCTGAAACATTTTTTCCTATCCCCAGGGGTGTAAAATAATTTTTGAGAATTATTTTACACCCCCAAAACCTTCTTTTTTTGTATAATAAAAGCGTTTCTTAAGAAAAAACTTGACAAATCTGGAAAATGTATGCTATACTAAGCCTTGCGAAACAAATCTGAATACGTATAGAAGGAAAGCCTCTTTTTTATAGGGGTTTTATCTCCTTTTTAAATCTGGAATTAGTAAGAGCGAATTTGGTAAAAATGCAAATTCCACTCTTGCTGGTTCTAAGGGTTTTTCCTTCATTATCGCAGATTTGTTTCGCGACAAACGGGGTTTGCGTTTTTCGTGCGTCAACTCCGGTTGGCGCATTTTTTATGTGCCGCGTTGGTTACCACACAAAGAAGAACGGACCTTTGAGGTTCGTTCTTCTGTTTTATAAAGACAGCTTCGGTCCGGTCCGACACAATACTGCATCTCATATTTTCTTCCAAGCGGCATATAGTGTATATATGGAGGTGCCGGAATGAAACACTGGATATTGCTGATTTTGTTTTTGATTTTCATGATGCCCGTCAGAGCGGAGGAATTGCCGGAGGTATCGGCAAAAAGTGCAATCGTACTGGAGTATACCGGCGGAACGGTGGTATATGCCAAAAATGCGGAGGAGCGTCTCCCTATGGCAAGTACAACAAAGATTATGACGGCACTGGTGGCATTGGAAAAAGGAGTCCTTTCCGATACTGTGACGGTGGGAGCCAATGCCGCCGGCGTGGAGGGGAGTTCTATGTACCTGCGGCAGGGAGAGAAGTTGACGCTGGAAGAGCTTCTGTACGGTTTGATGCTCACATCGGGTAACGATGCGGCTGTGGCCATTTCGGAGCATATTGCCGGAAGTGAGGCGGCATTTGCGGAAATGATGACAGCGAGGGCGGTGGAACTAGGCTGCACAAATACCCGGTTTAAAAATGCTAACGGCTTACCCGATGAAGAGCATTATACTACAGCACTGGAGCTTGCCCGTATTACCGGCAAGGCACTGGAGAATGAAACGTTCCGGAAAATTGTTTCTTCGCAAAGTGTTCGAATCGGCAACAGAACACTTTCTAACCATAATAAATTGCTTTCTCTTTATGAAGGGGCCATTGGCGTAAAAACCGGCTTTACGAAGGCGGCCGGCAGAACGCTGGTTTCGGCGGCAGAGAGGGGAGGAATAACACTTATTGCGGTTACGCTGAATGCACCGGACGATTGGGATGACCACGCCAAAATGTTGGATTATGGCTTTTCCTGCATGGAAAAAAGATGTGTTACGGAAAAAGGAGGATACGCCGGAACGCTCCGGGTAGAAGGCGGTACGGAAGACAGCGTGGAGTTATGCTTTGGGGAGACATTTTCACTGTCCGTCCTGAAAACGGCTGAGACAGAAGTGAAAATCAATCTGCCCTCAGGGGTGCAGGCACCGGTTTCAGCGGGAACGGTGCTGGGAACAGGGGAGATATTTGCAAATAACGTAAAAATGGGAGAGGTTCCGCTCCTTGCATCGGCGGCAGTGGAAGAGCAATATATTCCCACATTTCGGGATTATTTACAGCTGGTTTTTTCCCGTTGGGTGACAATGTATATAAAATGAGAGAGGTATAATAAATTTATCCGTATTCCTTGCATTTCGGACAATTTTTTGATATACTGTTCCGAAAGGAGTGAGGCGAGTGCAAATCGACATCGGGAAAATTGACAAGAACCTAGTACCGAACGGAGATACGAAGCGGAAAGATGCTGTGTTTTACAGCCTTCGGGAAGATCCGTTCCGGCTTTACGGCTTATATAATACAAAAGAGGGAGATTTTTTTCGCCGTATGTCAAAAGAATATACCGACAGCCTTGGCGAAGGTTATACACTGATGATGGGAATGACAGCGGGGGCACGAGCAAGATTCAAAACCGATTCACCGTATATTATTTTACGTGCAGAAACCCCAACGGTAACGCCCTACACAGCGACTGGAACGATTCTGGCAATGAAGGGCTTCGATCTATATTTTGCAGATGAAAACGGACAGGAACGGTACTATCAGTCCTTCCGTCCGCCTGTGGCGTTTGAAGAAGGATACGAAGCGATTTTGGAAATGCCCGAGGGAATGCATGATATGGTGCTGTATTTCCCTATGTACAACCAGCTTTCCAACGTATATCTCGGTCTTGCAAATACGGCGAAACTATGCGAGGGCGGACGGTATGCGGTGGAAAAACCTATTTTGTTTTACGGTTCTTCCATTACCCAGGGCTGCAGTGCCTGTCGCACCGGAAATGTGTATTCCTCTATTCTCGGACGTATACTGAACTGCGATACCGTAAATCTCGGCATATCCGGCGGTGCGAAGGGACAGCTTCCCACAGCGGAATATATTTCGGGACTCGAACTTTCTGCTTTTGTATATGACTATGATTATAATGCACCGAGCCTTGCCTTTCTGCAGGAAACCTATATGCCCTTCTTGCGGATTATCCGCGAAAAACAGCCGGATTTACCGATTGTACTTGTCAGCATGATCAGCCGCGAATATCCGGATTTGGAAAAGCGGAAGGCGTTCATTCGCAGTCAGTATGAAGCTATGAGGGCAGCAGGCGACGAACATATATATTTTGTAGATGGACAGACCTTAATCAGCGATGAGGAATGGGATATGACTACGACGGATGTCACACATCCTAACGATTTCGGATTTCTGCGTATGGCGGAGGGACTGGCACCCGTTCTGCGTGATATTTTAAAGGGGAAGAAATATGGCATTTAATATTGTATTGGTAGAACCGGAAATTCCGCAAAACACCGGAAATATTGCCCGCACCTGTGCGTCAACGGGGACAAAATTACACATTGTAAAGCCCATGGGCTTTGAAATTGACGATCGAAAATTGAAGCGAGCGGGGCTTGATTACTGGCATCTTTTGGGGGTGCAGTATTATGAAAATCTGGAAGAATTTCTGCGCATACACGGAGAAAAACGGTTATTTCTCGCCAGTACCAAAGCTCCCCGGCGGCACAGTGATGTTTCCTATCGGGACGGCGATTTTCTTGTGTTCGGTAAGGAAACCAAGGGACTGCCGGAGGATTTTATAAAGGCACGCCTTGATATGGCCGTGCGGATTCCTATGCTGAAGGAGGCACGTTCACTGAATTTGTCTAACTCCGTGGCAATTATGGTCTATGAAGCCCTGCGGCAGACAAACTATGAAAATCTACAGACGGAAGGTATGTTTGCAACGAAATAGGCGCGTAAGGAAAACAGTATAAAAGCCCGAAACCGTTACGGTTTCGGGCTTTTATGCGTTATTTGGTTATGACATTCATTTCGTGTTCCTTTCCGTCTTTATAGAGTGGGATGGCATCGCTGTCACCGAACACATGGAAAATATGGAGTGTATCCTGATAACGATAGCGGACAGTGATACCCCCTTTGGGAATGGGGAGGCAGGGGTGGAAGGAAACGGTGTCCCCTTGCCGCTGAAATCCCACCATATACCGGATGCCCACGCGGTACATCCATGCCGCCGCCCCTGTATACCAGCTCCAGCCGCCACGTCCTTCGTGGCCGGGTGCAGTATATACATCTGCGGTCATGACATAAGGCTCCGTCTTGTAACGGTTTATTTCTCCCGTTGTTTCTGTATGGGAAATGGGATTCAGCATGGTAAACAGCTCTCTTGCCTTCTCTTTTTCGCCTAAGATTGCAAAAGCCATTACTGCCCAGATAGCACCGTGGGTATATTGCCCGCCGTTTTCTCTAAGTCCTGCCGGATAGCTCTGGATATAACCGGGTGAAGGCACGGTTTTTGTAAAGGGAGGTGCCAGAAGCCGTAAAAGCCCCAATTCGCTATCTGCGAGCAGACGGTAGACACTTTCCATTGCTGTTTTTTGCCGCATAGGTCGTGCACCTCCTGCGATAACCGCCCATGCCTGACTAATGGCATCAATACTGCACTCTGCACATGCGGACGTGCCCATAGGTGTGCCGTCATCGAAAAAGGCACGGGCATAGTGTGTACCGTCCCAGGCTTCGGTTTCCGCTGCTTCCAAAAGGCAAAGGGCTTCTCTTCGGTATCGGGTGGCACGGTTGGTATCGCCCCGCTTTTCGGCAACGGGAGCAAATAAATCTAAAACTGCTTTTAAAAACCAGCCCAGCCATACGCTTTCGCCGCTTCCGCCTATGCCGACGGCGTTCATACCGTCATTCCAGTCGCCGCCTCCCATAAGCGGGAGGCCGTGTGCCCCTGTTTCGAGGGATATTTCAATGGCACGGACACAGTGCTCATACAAGGAAGCCGGTGCAGAGCGTGCTTTAACAAAGGTGTACCGTTCCTCCTCGCCGTTTGAAAGAGGCGGTTCTATTACAAAGGATGCCGTCTCGTCCCAGATGCTTTCGTCTCCGGTCTCAGAAGCATACAGGCAGGCAACATAAGGGAGAAACAGTCGGTCGTCAGAAAATCGAGTACGGACGCCTTTTTCGTCCGTGTGCCACCAGTGAAAGACGTCTCCTTCCTGAAACTGATGTTCCGCATGAAGAAGGAGCTGTTTTTTCACGAGGGCAGGGGCGATATCGATAAGGGTGAGTGCGTCTTGCAGTTGATCACGGAAGCCAAAAGCACCGCCGGATTGATAAAAGGCTGTGCGTGCAAACAGACGACAGGCGACAGCTTGATAGGGAAGCCACCGGTTTAGCATCAGATCCACCGCGGCATCTCCTGTTTCCACGGAGAGCGTTTCAAGGAGACCGTTCCAATATTTCTCCGTTTCCGCAAAGGCGGCATCTATATCCGTCGGGGTCAGCTTTCCTTCGCCGAGCGTGAAGGTGATGACCTTGGTTTCTCCTTTTTTTAGCATGACGGGACAGCCGGCAAAAATGTGGTGCAGACGCTTTCCGTAGCGGCAATCCCTGTCGGCAGTGAGATATACTTCTCTATCGGCATCGGTAAGTGCGTTTCGGACCCGAATGCATTTTTCGGTCTCCAAGACCGTAATTCGGTCGGGATGCGGCTGGGTGCCCAGCACAGGAAGGAGGCTGTATTCCGCTGTGAGCTCCCGTTTTGTATCGCTGAGATTGGTGAGGGAAACCCGTATAAGCTTCTTAGCTTCTTCGGGAGGCGTGAAGAGAAGCACGGAATGGAGAATCTGCCGGGTGCTTCGTTCATACTGAACATACCCTGCACCATATCGGATGCGGTACATACCGTCTTCGGGAAAAGTGGCGGCCATGGGAGACCAGATGTCCCCCTTTTCGGAAATGGTGAGCCGTTCGGAAAGAGGGTCACGGACCGGGTCGCAAAACCATGGTGAAATGCGGAATTCATGACTGTTATCGCTCCAGGTGTAGCCACTGCCGCCTTCGCCGGCAATGAAGCCGAACCGGGGATTTGCGGCCACCTGTATCCAAGGCATGGGCGTTTGCCCCGCCCGGGTCAGGGAAATCACATATTCACCTGTTTCTTTGTCAAAGCCGCCCCGCCCGTTATCAAAGAGCAGAGAGACGGGAGGCAATGCACCGTCTCCCGGGTTCGGGGCAGGAAGCTTTTCTGCGGGGAGCGGCGTGAAGGCAGGCAGGGCGGAAAAGCCGCCGGAGACCGTATCGAGATATAAGGCGGAAGCGGATAAAAGAAGGTCATAGTCCGCACCGCAAAGCTCCCGTCTGCCAAAAACGAACATAGTACCGTTTTTTCGTTTTTCTGCCATTTGGAATACAGGTCGGGTATAGCCGCCGGGCTCGTCGCAGAACACAACCAGGTCAACGGAGACCCCGTGCCGTTTCCAGAATTCTACCGCTTTGATAGCCTCCTCTAAAAGGGGCTCGTCTCCGGTCTCGGTAAGACGAAGCGTCAAAATGGGAATATCACCGGAAATTCCCAGTTTCCAAAGTTCCCGTAGAGGCTGACGGTTTCGGGCACGTGCGTCCGTTATCTGTGCAATATCAGCCCCGCCGTGCAGGAGAAAGGCGGCGGCATGAAGAAACCGTTCTTCTTCGCCCTCTTTGAAAACAATGGCAGGGTCTCGTGGGGCGAACGGCATATGTGCGGGGACGCTGTTTTTATACCGCAAAACGATATTGCCGGCCTTTTCCTCGCTTTCTGCAAGACCGGAAAGAAAGGTAACAGAGCCACTCATGCCCGGCTCCAGAACAAGGCGGAGCTTTAGGGCAAAGCAGGGGTCCAACACCGTACCTGTTTTTCCTGCAGGAATACTGCCGGGGATAAGCACTTCCGGCAAGGTGCGGCATCGCCCCAAAAACGATAGACGGTCGGTGTCAAACTGGATTTGGCCTTCGGTTTCTCCTTCGCAAATAGCTGTGGCAAAGCCGACAAAAGTCTTTTCATCGGCAGACCGTTTCCGTCTGGTAGCGTAGAGAATACCGTCTCGTTCTTTGGTGGTGACGAAAAGCTTGGAAAATGCTGGGTGGGCATTTTCAGCAGCAGGGGTTGTCAGAGACGGCTCGGTATAATAGTAAATTTCAAAAACCCGCTTTTTACCGCCCTGATTGATAAGCGTTAGTCGGCGTGTCTCCGCATTTTCCTCTGCACTGACAGAAACAGACAGACGTGTGGACAGCACAGGACTGTCGCCTCTGAATTCCGCCGTATTGCCGGTGAACAGGCATTCTGTACCGTAGCCGTCCGAGGTTTCGCCCGTAACCGTATTCACAATCCAGATACGCTGTCCGCCGCCGGCAGAAGGGGGAAAGGCGTTATACTGCACGCCGCCAAGCATGCTGCGTCCACAGCCGGCAGTGTCAATATGCACATGGTAACTGCCGTTTGATAGGAGCTGTATCGTGCGTGGAAACGTATTCTCACGTATACGAATACGCTCACTGTGGGCACTGGCCTGCCACTTAAAACGGACGGGAGAGACACGGGTATGGGTATCCTTGATGACCGAGGTGCGAAGGGGAATCCGTTCTTTTAACAGTGGCT
This sequence comes from Oscillospiraceae bacterium, assembly GCA_015068765.1. GTDB lineage: Bacteria > Bacillota > Clostridia > UMGS1883 > UMGS1540 > SIG447. Next base: position 9,364 of record SVJY01000022.1, on the reverse strand, counting down.
CGGCTGCCCGTATGGCAGGATGGGCGTGAAATCGCCGCTGGAGAGAATTTTTGCAGAGAAGATTGGTAATAGCCGCCAGCGACATTCCCTGGTGATGTGCCATATAGCTTTTTACAATACCCCGACGCATATTGCCATCGAGCCGGGAACGGGTGTAGTCTGCGGCTTCAAAAAAGCCATATTCTCCGTATAAACCCTCCCGACGCATGAGCTGCATATTGGAAAGAGAGGCTTTGGGGTCTTCCATCAGTGCCAGCAGTGTGGCGTAGGGGGTAATTACCACATCGTCATGATCCCGGCGGCACAGACGAAGCTCCGGCACGCCGAAGGCATTATATTGATAATTGCCTTCGTTATCAAAGGCATAAAAGCCGGATTCGGAAACACCCCATGGCACTCTTCGCCGCCGTCCGTACCGTTTCTGACAGCGAATGGCAAAGCGATACGTCTCGGAAAGCAGGGAATTTTCATAGCTTTTCATCAGAAGAAGGGGCATGAAATACTCAAACATAGTCCCTGACCACGACACCAGACCCCGGTAGCCGTCAGCCGCTACAAGACCTCTGCCTAAAGTAAACCAATGTTCCGCCGGAATCTGTCCCAGTGCAATGGAAAGGAAGCCGGCCTGACGGGCTTCGCTGATGAGAAGGTCGTAATACGAGTCGGTTAACCGATTTTCCTCCAGAGAGAAGCCGATGGAAAACAGCTTTTTCTTTTCGTGGTACAGAGGGCGGAAGTTTGTGTTTTCCACAAAACGGATCAGACGGGCAGCGAGGGGGGTGTCGCCACCGGACAGCTCCCGAATCCCCATAGCGGTTGTGAGGAGATAGCAGGCGAAATTACCGCTGTCTACAGTGGAAACATAACGTGGAGCAAGGGGCGTAAGCGAAAGCGTGTCGTACCAGTTATACAGATGCCCCTGCCATGTGGGCAGTTTTTCCACTGTATCCATGGTTTTAGAAATTCTTTCTTCCATTTCCGCCGGGGAGATAAAGCCAAGGTCACAGGCACAAAGGCAGGACATAATTCCGAGTCCGATATTGGTGGGGCTTGTCCGGTGTGCAACGCCTCGATATGGCTTAACCTGTACGTTATCCGGCGGAAGATAATGGTCCTCTTCCGTCATGTAATCCCGGAAAAAATGCCAGATGCGTTCGGCGGTTTCCCGGAGGAAGACCGTACCCTTTTGGGGCAGATCGTACACATCCTGCTCCGGCTCAAGACCGGCAAAAAAGGCGAGAGCGGGGGCGAAAATCCAGATTACCGCCAATAAAAGCTCTATACCGCCGATGGGAAATGCCCCGGATAGACAGGCTAGTACCAGTAAAAGACTGAATAGTACAGAAGGCGTCATAAAGGTGAAGGAGGCAGAAAGGGTGTGTCGGCGGCTTTTTTCCGCATCTGCGGCGGTGACCCACTGTAATGTGTTGCGGTGGCTGAAGCCTCTCCATAAGCCCGTACAGGCGGCAGACAAGGAATTGTATGCCGTGTGGGCGAGGAAAACAATGGAAAGCGTCGCCTGATACAGTGCAGAACGGATCCCGTAAATAATATTGGCGGTCACCTTTTCGCCTAAATGGAAAAAGCTTTTCTGCTCCACGGAATCCAGAATACAAAAAACAATGGGTAGCATAAGGGAGATGAACGCAACCAAAGCCGGAACCGCACTGCCGGAAATCAAAAGCAGAAGGGTGAAAACGGGCGTGAGACTGCGGCGTAGATTGTCAAAGATTTTCCACCGGGACAGCATAGAGATCGGGTTTATCACTTTTTTGCCCGTTGCGTTTTTTACGTGTGGGAAAAGCCAAGCTAAAATCTGCCAGTCTCCTCGAATCCACCGATGCTGACGCATACTGAAGTCGGAGAGCCTGTGGGGGAAGGAATCAAACACCTGCACATCAGAGGCGAGAGCGCAACGGACATAAGAGCCCTCTAACAGATCGTGACTTAAAACGGTGTCCCGCGGCAGAGAAAGACAGGAAAGGAAGGTGTCCACATGATAAAGCCCCTTGCCGGTAAACACCGATTCTCCGAACACATCCATGTAAAATTCAGAAACGGAGGTCTGGTAGGTGTCCATGCCACCCTGCCCGGCAAAAATCCGGGAAAAGAAGGTGCGACCGGCACTTTCCAGCCGGAGCGAGACTCTTGGCTGAATAATCCCGTAACCGGAAACCACCCGTCCGTTTCGGATTTTCGGCGTGTGCAGGGGATGCAGGGCAATGCCGGCGAGGCTGCGGGCGGCACCGGGAGGCAGGAGTGTATCGTCATCTAATGTCAGTACATAGCGGATATCACGAAGCCCGTCTACCTTACCGGCAGTATGCCGGAAGGTGTATTTATCGCGGAGGAAAGCGTTGAGGTCGCAGAGTGCACCGCGTTTCCGTTCTTCGCCCATCCATTTTTTTTGCCGAGGGGCGAACACCTGTTCCCGACAAAGCATATAAAAACGGTCGCCATATTTCTGATTCAAGGCATCAATGGCATGGCGGCAAGCGGAAAGAATTTCCGGATCTTCGTTTTGTGTTTCGCTGTCCTTAAAATCGCCGAGCAGGGCAAAACGCAGATTTTCCTCCCGATTTGCAAGATAACAGATTTCCAGCTTTTCTGCCATTTCTGCGGCCTTTTTCGGTGAGGACAGCAGGGTGGGATACACAACCAGAAGCTTTTCCGGAATACCGTCTGCAAGTGCCAGACGGGGGAGAGGCCGGACAGGTGTCGTTTTCAGAAGGCAGTACTGGAGAAGCTGTACGGTAATATCCATGGTGGGAAGTATTGCCAGAAAAACCCAGAGAGGACGCTCTGTCAGCATATACAGGCTCCATAAAAGCACCGCCGTCACGGAAAAGATACTGGCAAGATACAGCCCTGTCGGACGGATACGCTTTTTTTTAGGGAGAGATAAAGCTTCCCTTAGAAGGGGTTCGCCCTCTCCGATTAGGTAATACCCCACATGACCGCTTTGCTGCTTGTTGCCTTTCGTAAGGGCCATAGCACGTTCTGCGACAAAGACCTCACTTTTTCGGGAACGGCGGGCAAGCCGGGCAACAGCACGGCGATAAAGCACTTTGGAATCAAAGGTCATGGCAGAGAAGGCTTTGTCCATAGAGAGAACGGCATCCACAGCACAATGGGCCGCAAACAGTGCCTTCATATCCAGCTCTCGGAGAGAGAGAAGGGATCTAATTACGTTCCCTATATTGGATTCTTCGTGCACTTCCCGACAAAGCCGTGCGGCATGGGTGAAGAGGGCGGCGGACAGTGCGGCAGGCAAGAGACGCAGTGCTTCTGTAGAGAAGGGGGCGATGGTTTGTTCACTATCCAGTGCTTCGGATAATGACCATTCCTCCAGACGATAGTCCCTTGCGGCGAGATAAACGCCTGCCCACCGGAATATCCGGCGTACCGGTTGGCTCCGCGAAATCTTAAGGTGACGGAGAGCGGAAAATTCCTGGGCAAAAATATAGAAGTTGTCACACAGCCACTCCGCTGTGGTACCGCTTTTGACAGGCGTTTTTTCCCTACGCAGAGCGGCATAGGCCTTCTGTATTTGTGCAAAACTGCGTTTGATGCTTTTCTTCATATTGCCTCCCTGAAATTCCATAGTTTGCTTTATTTTGCCCATATCGGGAGACGTTATGCGAAAAAATTACCGTCCGCAGTTTTTCCGGAGGTTCCGGTCTGCGATTTTCCAATGACGGTAGCATGTACCGGAGTCGCCGGTAAAGACTTTTCAGGAAACAACAGTGCCGGTAATCTGCACAGTAGCTACACCGGGCGTCATCACATACTGTCCGGTGCAGGAGTCTTGTGCATAGGTGGCGGCAGGAACGGTGATTTGTCCCGATATGGTGGCGAATAAACCGTTAGTACAGTCGTAGGTGTAGTTTTCAGGGGCACGCCATGTCTCGCCGTTATATAAAACAGAGATGTCCGAAAGAACCGGGTCAAAGGTGTCTGTAATGACGGCTGCATCTGCTGCCGTTGCCGCAGTCGTGCCGATATTCTGAATGACAAAGGTATAGGTGAGCTTTGCATTTTCCGTCACCGAGGAAGGACACAGACTTTTGCTGATGACTAAAGAGGCACTGCTCGCCGCCGACACAGTTTCCGTCGCTTCCAGCGGCGTAGGAAGGCTGCTTCCCGTAATGGTTGCCACATTCGTAATGGTGCCGCCGGCATCTACAGGGGCGTAGGTATTGACAACGGCTTCGTACAGGAGCATCGCCGTACTGCCTGCCGGAATGGACAGACCGCTGATCGCAAGGGGCGGTCCGGCCTCTACGGTAGGTGCCGTTTGCGGTACGCCGTCGATGTAATAAAGCACGGAATCGGTGGCAAAGGTCAGGGGGACAAGCAAGGAGCCTTCAAAACAGTATGCACCCAGATTGTCGGAAACCGAAATATCAGAAAGAGCAGACGTACTGCCGTTTGTGATGCGGATAATATACGTGATGCGGTCTCCGAAGCGGTAGGATGCCCCCACGGCGGTTTTGCTTGCGGCAAGTACGGCAAGAAGTTCTCCCGTTACCATGTTGGAATTCGTTGTATTGCCGTCATAAGTCAGCGTTGCTTGGTTTGTAAATACTGGCATAGTTTTCCTCCTTAAAATATTTCTGCTTCCATAGTATTCCGGAGAAAGAAAAAGTGTGCCGTGTAAAAGGCGATCACTTTTTTTACAAAAAGAGTTGCAAACGCCCGGAGAGCATGGTACAATTACAATAAAAATGTGCAGAAGTCAGCGATACACCGCGTGGAAAAGATCCGACGGCAAGAGTGGAGTGGCTGACAGATAGGACCGATGATGAAGCAGTGGCGTGTTTGAAAAATTTAGGTGAGGAAGAAATTGCCCCCAAGGCAGATGCGGTTACTCCGGAGCTTATGCAGAAATGGCGAAATGCAAAACTGGGCGTTCGGGCGTGGGGTGTGACAAGCATTGCACTTATGCAAAAATAGAAGTTATTTAGCAAAGGTAATCATAGTGAAAATGTTGCGTGATATAGAAAGCGAGATGAAAAAACATGCAGTTTGAACAGGCTGGGCAAACAGCGGAACGGTTAGGCGTTACTGTCCGAGCAATACAAAAATAGGCAAACGAAGGACGAATCCCCGGTGCTAAAAAGGTCGGTCGCGAATGGATGATTCCGGTCGGTCTTGTAAAGCCGGTGGATAAGGTTTTGATTTCAGATAAACCGAAAAAAATACGAATGGCTATGCCGCTTTTGAATAGTTCCTTTACTCCCGGCAAATGCAGAGAATACATAGACTGTATTCCCGATGAGGACGACAGAAAAATCGCTCTCGGCGAATACTATTATTTCAGCGGACAGGCAGAGCTTTGTACAAAAACAGTTGAAGAATATCTTGACAGCGAGGATGAGTCCTTGCGGTATTCCGCTGCACTCCTTTGCTCCTTTGCAAATCTTTCAAGAGGTCATATACATCTTGCTCGTTTTGCAATGGACAGATTAAAGACGGATATGATAAAAGGACTTCGCAGTGAAGCAACTGCCGAGCTTCACGCAATCGGTATATTCACCGCAACAACAGCTGCCGTGCTGTTACACTCGTCTGTGCCTGATATACCGCCACTTGAAAAATATCTTAAATATCTGCCGGCAGGTCTCAAGCTTTTTGCCTGCTATGTACTTGCACATAAGGCATATCTTGAAAAGAATTATGAGGGTTGCCTTGCTATGGCGGAAATGAGCATTGATTTATGCCCGAACAGGTATCCTATACCTGAAATATATTGTCGCAGTGTAATGGTTATGGCACTTGCTAATCTAAAACGCATGGACGAAGCAAAGGCACAGATGGCAGAGCTGTGGGATTTAGCACAGCCGGATGGCTTAATTGAAGTGCTTGGAGAGCATCACGGTTTATGCATGGCATGATTGAAATATTTTTCAAAAATGATTATCCGCAGGAATATAAGAAAATTATAGAAATCGTGTATGTGTTTTCGGCCGGATGGCGAAAGATACATAACCCTGACACCAATCACGACGTAGCAGATAATCTTTCAACTATGGAATTTACTATTGCAATGCTTTACAGCTGTGGCTGGAAGGCAAAGGAAATCGCTTCGCATATGGATATGTCAGAGCGAAGCATCAATACGCATATACAGTGTATTTATGAAAAGCTGCAGGTCAATGATAAAAATTCACTCAGGCAGTTTATGCTCACATAAATAATTAAATATTCGTTTTAGTCGTTCGCCCAGCGAACGGCTATTTTTTTGCCCAAAAGTGGCTAAAATACGGGAATTCTTTAATTTTGCAAAATAAAACAGCGAACCAAATCAGGTAAAAACAGGCTGAAATTTGCAGATTTTTTCTTCAAAATTTACCTACCGAACGGAGAAAAATTCTTTTATAATATAGCTATAATAAAATGATAATCAATAGAAAAAACGAGGAGGCGAACGCAATATGAAGTTTAAGAGATTATTAAGTTGTTTGGTGGTATTTGCATTTATTCTGTCAATGCTGCCGATGAATGTTTTTGCAGAGCTCGGCGCACTTACTGAAGTGCCGGCAGCAGAAATTAAGTACGCCCATACAACACTTAATACCGAGTCTTCACTCTATAAAGGTTCAACACCAAAGGGCACATATCATATTCTATTTAATGATTACATTACTTTTATACTAAGACCTAACGGTATGACCTCTACTTTGCCGACGAGAGATATACCTATTACGGCTTATAATAATATGCAGAACCCAAATAACTTTGCCGAACTCGCAAACTCGATGCGTCAGATTCTCGTTACGGAGCAAGTAACTTTTTACGGGGCAAAAGGTTATAAGATAGGTTTTGATTACAAATCAGGCAATGCAATCTCAACTGAAAAGATTGGAGATAACAAGCTTCAGGCAGTATATAAGATTGACACCGGAGAAACAAACGGTGCAACCGTTACAGTTACATACGAAATTGTAAGGGTTGACAGAGGAACAACGGACGGAGCTGGCGCAGTCGGACTAATAGGATACGACTCCTCCGATAACGGCAGAACATGGGCTGTTCGTGCAACTGCACGTGCAAAATACAGCGGTCATAAGCTTACCGAATTAAGCTCCGGCAGCGAAGGATATATGCTTGCAAACTTTACTATGGTTACCGACCATATCCACTTTGCACAAAGCAGAGAAGACAAATCGCAGGGAGCAATTCAGTATTCGCAAATAAACTATATCTATAACTCGCAGACTCATGCTGTAACGAGCGACCATACTTCTGCTTTCTGGAATTCAAACACGGAAATGCCAAGAACGGAGGTTTCAAATTCCAAAGGTGATATAACCGAGTTTTACACCTCTTCCTTCGGTATAGCCAATCAGTTTGTTGCTACAAGCAATTATGCAGGAAGCTGGCAGGGTGATGCTACATATGGCATGGTACAGACAGCCGGAGTGGTGGGACACGGTAAGTATAGCGTTGCAAACGATGGCGTAATCAATGGGAATTATGGCGACTATGTTTCGTATGGTGACGAAATGTTCATTGATTTTGACGGCAGTCCCCTAAGCTATAATAACGTGCTGAGAGTATATTCCAATATTATGTACGACATAAGCACGGAACGAGGACAGGACAGCGACCACACAATGAATGGATTATGGGGATATCGAGATTTATATAAACGCTTTGGCGAGTCAAGTGTACCTGTGCAGGAGAATAACTATGTTGAAGTTAAGCAGGGCGGACACCTCGGTATCGTAAAAGACGGCGAAAATATTTATGCCGTTGAGGGCGAAAACATAAATAAGCTCAAAGAAACGCACGGCAACAAGCTTCTTGCAGTATTCAGAGGTGACTGGAAGCGTGAAGGTACGGACTATGTGTTCAGTGACAATGTTGCACTTTCGTCAACCGCAACCGCAACAAAAATCGGTACTGACAGCAGCTTTACCGTTTCGGAGGACGGAACGGTTACGATGAACAATATGGGTATTTCCTGCCCGTCGTTTCAGTTCTACACACCGAAAAACGGTATGGGTATTTCCTTTGATTATCAAAACAGTTCAACCGGAACCTTAAAACTGAATATTGACCCGAATAAGAATGATTCCGTTTTGCATCTTGATATTCCGGGAGCACAGTCCATTATGAACGGTGCGAAAATCGGTCTTGACGGTTCTCTTGTGTTCTCAGGAACTATGAGCATCCACACGCCCATTCTGGAGATTGTGGATCTTACCGTGAACGAGATCGGAATGGGCTACAAGGGTGATAATTATACAGTCAATGGTATCAAGGCAAGCGGAATAGTTCAAATGCCTGACGTTATAGGTATGCCGTCAAATGGCGTAAAGGCAAACATTAATACCTTTAATGGCAAAGAATTGTATGAATTTGAATTGAACATCGAAGTCCCCGGACTTTTTGAAACTGAAGCAGAGCTTTCTTTGGTAAGACTGAAAAACGGAGCACTTGCACCCGATGATTTAAGTCTCTTTGTGGGCGGAAACACTGGTTTCCCGTTAGTTGCTCCCGTGGTTGTTGCGGAAATTACCGGTGCAGGCGGTGGTTTTTCCAATCTTGCCGACACAGTAAACGGAGATTTCTATGCAGTTTCTCCGGTAAAACTCAGTCTTACAGGTCAGGCAGAGGTTTTGCAGATGCTTTCCGGTAAGGCAACTATGACAGTAGGACTCGGTTATTACGAAAAGAAGCTCCACGATCCTGAATTTTTCAATCTTTTCGGACTTGACGCAGAATATAAGGAAAGCGCTTACTTCACAGGTGACAAACGAGATTATATGAACTTGACGTTTACAGGCGTTGCGGTAGGCGGCTCAAAAAGTCTTGAAGTTCATCTTCCCAATGAAGATGTTGACATTATCAGCATTGACTCAGGTCTGTCGATAGATGTATTTGCAGGCATTGCAAAAGAGCTTAATGGTAATTACGCAATGCTCGACTTAAACGGTGACGGAAAAATAAACGGATCGCTTAACTTCCCAAAAAAAGTCGGCAAGCTGAAAATGCCGAGTAAAATTGCAGGAAAAGCGATAAGCTCTACTAAGCTTGAGCTTTCTTTAGGTCTAAAAACAATGTTTAACCTGAATGATGATATAGAGGACATTATATGGAACGGCGTGAAAAACGCAAGCGGTAACGCAACCGTTTCATACAGAAAGGATATTTTTCTATGTGATCTGTTTGTAATAGCGGCATTTGCCAAAGTCTCTGTATTAGATAAGTATTGGTATGCATAAATCACCTTTTTATTCATTTTTGGTGAATACCCGATAAAAAGGAGCAAGATATATTTCAACCTTGCTCCTATGGGATATATGCTATTTAGTTCAACAAATTGGAATTTGTTGAAATTAGCCTTTTGAAACAA
>SVJY01000021.1 GCA_015068765.1 Oscillospiraceae bacterium | reverse complement strand
CACTTTTTCTTGTTTTTAAATAACGGAGAAAAGAAGCTTTTATAATCCTCCAAATCTACCTTTTCTGCTCCGTATTGTTTTGAAGCCTCCGGAGTAAATTCCTTATCAAAAAAGTGAGTATGTGCATCAAATATTTTATCAGGCAAGAAATCTTCCAATATTTTTATAGCCTCATAGTCAAATTCATTATATACATCTGCGTTAAATTCCATTTTAATTTCCTTTTTTAGTTGTTTTATCTTCATCATGCGATTTACGTATTGCGAACCATAAGTTCGCTTCCGGTTTCATCAAAAACGGTAACCGAAGTTAACTCTATTTATTAGTTATCAACAATCTTCCACTTACCGTCAATCCTTTCAAGGATAAAGGTAAGCTTTTCCTGATCTTCGTCATGGAAGCAATCTATTTCAACCTCTGCCTCTCCGTCTTCGTCAATTACAACTACCACTTCATCCCCATATTCGACATCTCTCCACTGACGTCCGTATTCTTCCAGTGCATATTCAACTTGAGATTCAACATTTCTGCCGTCACAGTAGGACAATGCCTTATCTTCATCATTGGCAATCATTGCATCAAGGAAATCTTTAACGGTCTTTTCAACCTTATCTTCGTCACTTCCGCAAGCAGTGAAAGAGCATATTGCCATTACAAGCACAAGAGCAAGAGCTAAAACTTTTGTGAACTTCTTCATCCTAAAATCTCCTTTTCAAATTAATTTTATTCAATACCATCACAATATTTACTGAAAATCAACAAAAAACTTCTTTGTTAACTTTTATTTACCTGAATCCATAATATTAACAAGTATTTTATAAAAAACACTTCGTTAGGAATTATTAAGTTTGTGTGACAACAATTATTATAACAAATTACAAAACAAAATGTCAAGATTTTTTACATCAAACTTTTTGTAGAAAAATTAAAAAAGTTTGAGGACGGAAACAGTTTGGGGACGGGGCAGTATTTTGTTCATTTTCTAGGAAATAAAAACGACACATCGATTGATGTGTCGTTTTTGCTTGTAATCGTATCGTTTACAGAAGCTCGGAAAGTGCAACTGCAACGGCAACAGTCATACCAACCATGGGGTTGTTACCTGCGCCGATGAGGCCCATCATTTCAACGTGAGCCGGAACGGAGGAGGAGCCTGCGAACTGTGCATCGGAGTGCATTCTGCCCATGGTATCGGTCATGCCGTAGGAAGCAGGGCCGGCTGCCATATTATCGGGATGCAGCGTTCTGCCTGTACCACCGCCGGAAGCCACGGAGAAGTACTTCTTACCCTGTTCGATACATTCTTTTTTGTAAGTACCTGCAACGGGGTGCTGGAAGCGGGTGGGGTTGGTGGAGTTACCGGTGATGGAAACGTCAACCTTTTCGTGGTGCATAATGGCAACGCCTTCACGGACGTCATCTGCACCGAAGCAGCGAACCTTGGAGCGTTCGCCGTCAGAATATGCTTTTTCGTAGACGATTTTCAGTTCGCCGGTGAAATAATCAAATTCAGTCTCTACATAAGTAAAGCCGTTGATTCTGGAAATAATCTGTGCAGCATCCTTGCCAAGACCGTTGAGGATAACCTGCAGGGGCTCTTTTCTTACCTTGTTTGCGGAGCGTGCAATCCCGATAGCACCTTCTGCCGCGGCGAAGGATTCGTGACCGGCGAGGAATGCAAAGCACTTCGTTTCGTCACGGAGGAGCATAGCACCAAGATTTCCGTGGCCGATACCAACCTTTCTGTCATCCGCAACAGAGCCGGGGATACAGAAGGACTGGAGGCCTTCGCCTAAGATTTCAGCGGCTTCGCTGGCATTCTTATAGCCCTTCTTAATGGCGATTGCCGCACCTACGATGTAAGCCCAGCAAGCGTTTTCAAAGCAGATGGGCTGAATGGACTTTACGAGATTATAGATGTCCAGACCCTTATCTTCGCAAATCTGGCGTGCTTCTTCAATGGAAGCAATGCCGTATTTGGAGAGCGTAGCCTGGATCTGGTCTATTCTTCTTTCATAGCTTTCAAATAAAGGCATAGTTCTTTCTCCTTTCTTATTGCTCACGGGGATTGATGACGACCGCAGCATCATCAAATCTGCCGTACTGACCGGAAGCCTTTTCCAGTGCTTCGTTTGCGTCCATACCCTTTGCAATCATGTCCATCATCTTGCCGAGATGTACGAAACGGTAGCCGATGATATGGTCTTCATTATCCAGAGCGATTTTTGTGATGTAGCCTTCTGCCAATTCCAGATAGCGAGGACCCTTTTCCTTTGTGGAGAAAACAGTACCGATCTGGCTTCGCAGACCCTTGCCGAGGTCCTCAAGACCTGCACCGATGGGCAGACCGTCTTCGGAGAAAGCCGTCTGCGTTCTGCCGTATACAATCTGCAAAAACAGTTCACGCATTGCGGTGTTGATTGCATCACAAACAAGGTCGCTGTTCATTGCTTCCAAAAGGGTTTTGCCTGTGAGGATTTCGCCGGCCATAGCCGCAGAGTGGGTCATACCGGAGCAGCCACAGGTTTCGATGAGAGCTTCTTCGATAATACCGTTTTTAACGTTAAGGGTGAGTTTGCACATACCCTGCTGGGGTGCACACCAGCCAATACCGTGTGTAAGGCCGGAAATATCGCTGATTTCCTTTACCTTTACCCATTTTCCTTCTTCAGGAATGGGTGCCGGACCGTGACAAACACCCTTTGCCACGCACTGCATCTGTTGCACTTCGTGGGAAAATTTCATAGTAGTAACCATCCTTCCAAATGAATTTTCTTTTATTTTACCATTTTCTGTGCCAGAAATCAAGCCCTATTTTACAAATTCCGAATTTTTTCGCTGGGGCTCGTCGAATCATGCCCAAATATAGTGCCTGTTTTGTGCACTGGTGCACATGGGGCTTTTATGGTAGGCTATTAGGGAGGAAGGAGGTGAAAGCCATGCGAAAAAAAATAGCCGACAAGAAGGAGGTGCAGGCCTTTTTAACCGCTGTGCTGCGAAATGAAGAAGCGGATGTAAAGGACCGGCTGAAGGTGGCGGAATATCTGGTGAAGCTTGCCGGGGAGGATGTAGAGACGCCGAAAGATATGCAAATCCAGATCCGGGTGGTGGAGTAGGTGGCGTTTTCCATTTCGGTAACACCCCGGCAGGCAGCGTTTATTCGTGCCGGGGAGGATGAGGTGCTCTACGGCGGTGCAGCAGGGGGCGGTAAATCCTACGGGCAGGTGGTGGATGCGTTTCGGTATGCCATGCAGTACCCGAAAAGCCGCCAGCTGCTTCTGCGTTCGTCTTTTCCTGCACTGGAGCGTTCGCTGATTCTGACGGCACTGGAAATCATTCCGAAAGCACTGTATACGTATAGCAGTACCAAGCATAAAATGCGGTTTGCAAATGGGTCACTGCTGGAATTCGGATTTCTCGCATCCGATACGGATGTGACGCTGTACCAATCGGCGGAGTATGACGTTATCCGATTTGATGAGCTGACCCATTTTACCGAGTATCAGTATCTGTACATGATCAGCCGTCTCCGTGGCACCAGCGGATACCCGAAGCAGATGAAAAGCACCACAAACCCCGGCAGTCGGGGACACGGCTGGGTAAAGGCACGGTTTATCGACCCTGCCGTACCGGGCACAGCCTTCGGCACAAGCCAGACCCGGATTTTTATCCCTGCCAGAGTGCAGGACAACCGGTTTTTAATGGAAAAGGATGCCGACTATCTTGCCCGGCTGCAGCTTTTGCCGGAAAACGAAAAAAAAGCCCTTCTCTATGGAGAATGGGATATTTTTGAGGGGCAGTTTTTCAGCGAATTTTCCAGAGAGAAGCACACCGTACCGCCGGAGGAAATTCCGGCACAGTACAGGCGGTTTCGCAGTCTGGACTACGGGCTGGATATGACGGCCTGTTACTGGTGGGCAGTGGGACCGGAGGATTCGCTTATCTGCTATCGGGAATTTTACAAAAGCGGACTCACGCTTTCCGAAGCCGCACGGGAAATTTTGGCACACACGCCGCCGGAGGAGAAAATCGTCTACACCGTGGCATCGCCGGATCTGTGGAACCGGCGACAGGATACGGGGCGAAGCGGTGTGGAAATTATGGCAGAGGCAGGGCTGTACGGGCTGATTCGAGCGGATAACCGCCGTGTGCCGGGCTGGCGTGTCCTCCGAGAATATCTTCGCGGCGGAAAAATACGGTTTTTTCAAAATTGCGTCAACGTAATCCGGTCTCTTCCGGCACTTTTATATGACACACGGATGCCGGAGGATGCCGCCTCCAGTCCCCATGAAATCACCCATGCACCGGAAGCAGTACGATATGCGGTGATGTCCCGTCCGCCGCCCGGAGCTGTGCATGAGGCGACAAGGCGAGGACGGTATACGCCCGGCGAGCTAGAAGATTTAAAAGAGGAAAATGAAACAGAAATTCAAAAAAGAAAGTGAGGGATAGTATGGCAGAAACCATATTGAACCAGGACCTAAACGGTTTTTCCGAGGAGGGAAGTGCCGTGGAGGAGGCGATTGTGAAAATGCAGAAGGGTCTTTCCTGGCTTTTGACCCACCTGGACAGTCGGAACGTCCAGTCGATTAACACCAATCTGACCCAGGTGCAGAGCGAAGACGGTGCCACCACGCTAAACGGTGCCCAAATTGTGATGCGGGATGCGGCAGGAAAAGTCCGTGCCGTTTTAGGGAAAAGGACAAACGGCGATTTTGTGTTTGAAATCTACAGTGAGGACGGTAACCCGGCAATCCGTATGAATGAGGACGGCAACGCCGTATTTTCAGGAAATATCGAGGGTGCGGATATTACCGGTGCCAACATCCGCATTGCCCCTAACGCCTACCGGGATTATATCGCACTGGAAAATAACGGCACAGAGGATACCATAAGCCTCTACTACGGCGGCTCGCGTATCGGCGGCATCCGGATGCTGGACGCAGGGGGTATGGAGATTTTCGGGAGTAAAATTTCTATCGGCTCTTCCTCCGGCACCGTATCCATTGCACCCGGTGCCAGCGGCACCTTTACGGCCGGCGGCAAAACCGTCACGGTAGAAAAGGGCGTCATTACCTCGATTGTATAACAAATGAAAGCCACCCCTTCTTTTGGCAAAAAACATGGAGCTGTCTCGCGAAAAGGTGAGGCAGCTCCATAACTTTGCTCTTTGTTTTTGCTATTTTACCAGTAAGCTTTCGCCGGTCATTTCCTCCGGCTTTTCCAGATGCATAAGCTCCAGCATTGTGGGGGCGATGTCTGCAAGGCGACCGTCTGCCCGGAGCGTTACATCGCCTGCACCGGCAATGAGAAGCGGTACAGGGTTTGTGGTATGGGCGGTGAAAGGACTGCCGTCCTCTGCATACATACAGTCGGCATTACCGTGGTCCGCCGTGACGAGGGCGATACCGCCGTCTGCCACGATCGCATCCACCACCTCACCTACACAGGCATCCACCGTTTCCACCGCACGGACAGCACAGTCAAACACGCCGGTATGACCGACCATGTCACAGTTGGCGAAGTTTAAGATAATCACATCCTGCGCCGTAAGACGGGCAAGAACGGCTTCCTTCACTTCCACTGCACTCATTTCCGGCTTTAAGTCATAGGTGGCAACCTTGGGGGAAGGAATCAGTACTCTGTCTTCTCCTTCCGCAGTTTTTTCTACGCCGCCGTTGAAGAAGAAGGTGACATGGGCATACTTTTCCGTCTCCGCGATACGGAGCTGGGTATAGCCCTTGTCGGAAATATAATCCCCGAAGGTATTGGTCAGCTTCTGGGGCCTAAATGCCACATCTACATTCGGCATGGTCGCATCGTACTGGGTCATGCAGATATAGGTGAGTGGGAAAAACTTGCGGGCGAAGCCGTCAAAATCCGGGTCCACAAAGGCACGGGTAATTTCTCGGGCACGGTCAGGGCGGAAGTTAAAGAAAATAACACTGTCGTTTTTCTCAATTCTGCCGGCATCGGTGGTGGCAGGTACGATAAATTCGTCCGTGACCTCCTCCTCGTAGGAAAGGCGTACATATTCCGCAGGGTTGTCAATTTTCTTACCCTTGCCCCTTGCCATGGTATCATAAGCCTTTTCTACTCTGTCCCAGCGATTGTCTCTGTCCATGGCGTAGTAGCGACCCATGACGCTGGCGATCTTGCCGACACCGAGACGCTCCATTTCTGCTTCCAGTGCGTCTATGTAGCCGGCACCGGAGGTTGGAGATACATCCCGCCCGTCCAGGAGGGCGTGTACATACACCTTCGTCAGACCGTTACGCTTTGCCATTTCCAAAAGACCGTATAAATGGGTGATATGGCTGTGCACGCCACCGTCGGACAAAAGACCGATAAGATGCAGTGCACTCTTATTTTCTTTGCAATTTTCCATTGCGGAGAGCAGGGCACTGTTTTCAAAAAAGTCCCCGTCCGAGATGGATTTTGTAATACGGGTCAGCTCCTGGTATACAATTCTGCCGGCACCGATATTGGTATGACCAACCTCTGAATTGCCCATCTGACCTTCGGGAAGACCTACGTCCATGCCGCTTGCCTGAATCTCTGTGTGGGGGTAGGCGGCAAAGAGACGGTCGAGATTTGGAGTGTTCGCTGCATGGATGGCGTTGCCGGCATTCTCCGGGGCGGAGGCGAAGCCGTCCATGATAATCAGTGCAATACGTTGTTTATCCAAAATAGTTCTTCCTTTCTGTGGTTAAACGTGGGACTGTAAAAAACACGTTTTTACAGTCCCTTAGTCACTTTTTTACATTCCCTTTTTAGCTGTTGGCAATAACGGTAAAGTCGTCAGCCTTGAGGCTGGCACCGCCTACGAGACCGCCGTCGATATCACTGCAAGCAAACAGGTCAGCAGAATTTCCTGCATTTACACTGCCGCCATAGAGAATACGGATTTTGTCAGCAACCTCAGCACCGTAGAGCTCGCCGACCAGTACACGAATGGCTGCACAGACTTCGTTAGCCTGTTCGTTCGTAGCGGTAACGCCTGTGCCGATGGCCCAGATGGGTTCGTAAGCAATCACGAGAGAAGCGGCAGCCTCTGCGGAAACGTTCTTCAGAGCCTTCTTCATCTGCATACGGATCCATTCGATAGTAATGCCGTCTTCACGCTGTGCAAGGGTTTCGCCACAGCAGATCACGGGGCAAAGCCCTGCTTCCAGAGCCTTTAAAACCTTCTTATTCACCGTTTCATCGGTTTCGCCGAAATATTCCCGTCTTTCCGAGTGACCGATAATCACGTGGGTGACGCCCATTTCGCGGAGCATACCGGGTGCAACCTCACCGGTGAAAGCACCCTTGTCCTCAAAGTACATATTCTGTGCACCAACCATGATTTTTGTGCCTTCTGCAGCTTTCAGTACAGCATCCAGGCAAACATAGGGAGGGCAAACGAGGACATCGTTTTTAGCGTCTGCCGCCTTTGCGGCTAAATCCTTCATAAGTGCAGCAGCTTCGGCAGGGGTCTTATTCATTTTCCAGTTGCCGGCTGCGAGTTTTGTTCTGCTCATTTTTTTCAGTTCCTTTCTTATTTGTCTTCAAGGCAAGCGATGCCCGGCAGGATTTTGCCTTCCAGGAATTCCAGAGAAGCACCGCCACCTGTGGAAATGTGTGTCATTTTATCTGCAAAGCCAAGCTGTTCTACAGCCGCCGCACTGTCGCCACCGCCGATAATGGTTACGGCATCGGTTTCTGCCAGTGCCTTGGCAACGGAAATGGTACCCTTTGCAAGGATCGGGTTTTCAAATACGCCCATGGGGCCGTTCCATACAACTGTTTTTGCGTTCTTGACAGCATCGGCAAAGAGAGCCTGTGTCTTGGAACCGATATCCAGACCCATCTGGTCTGCGGGGATTAAATTGGAAGGTGTTTCGGAAACAGCGATTTCTGCATCAATGGGATCCGGGAATGCAGGGGCGACTACGGTATCCACCGGCAGAAGCAGCTCTACGCCTGCGGCCTCTGCCTTTTCCAGAAGACCCTTTGCAAGCTCCAGCTTTTCTGCATCAAACAGGGATTTACCGATTTCGTAGCCCTTTGCTTTGAGGAAGGTATAGGCCATACCGCCGCCGATAATCAGCTTGTCAACCTTACCGATGAGGTTTTCAATAACCGCAATCTTATCGGAAACCTTTGCACCGCCCAAGATGGCAACGAAGGGACGCTCGGGGTCGGACAGTGCCTTGCCCATAACATCCAGTTCTTTCTGAATGAGGTAACCGCAAACAGCGGGGAGATAGTCGGCAACGCCGGCTGTGGAAGCATGGGCACGGTGTGCAGTGCCGAATGCATCGTTTACATAAATTTCTGCGAGGGAAGCAAGTGCCTTAGAAAATTCCGGGTCGTTCTTTTCTTCTTCCTTGTGGTAGCGGACGTTTTCTAAAAGCACAACGTCACCGTCTGCCATTGCGGCTACCAGTGCCTTTGCACTGTCACCGATTACATCCTCTGCCATTTTCACTTCCTTGCCCAGATGCTCGGAAAGACGCTTGGCAACGGGAGCGAGGCTGTACTTGGGATTGACTTCGCCCTTCGGGCGGCCCAGATGAGAGCACAGGATGACCTTTGCGCCATTTTTCACCAGATAGGAAATGGTGGGCAGAGCACCCAGAATACGGGTTTCGTCTGTAATGTTCTTATCGGCGTCCAGCGGGACATTAAAGTCACAGCGGACAAGAACTTTTTTACCGCTGACATTAACGGCCTCAATGTTTTTCTTGTTCATGGTATTTCACTCCTACAAATATTTTCTATTATTTTACACCAAAAATCCCCTAAAATCAAGTGGATTTTAAAAAAAATAGAAAATAGTAGAAAAATTCTTATTCCGGCACTTGACAGGGGACGAAAATGTAATGTATAATAAAGAAGAATAAGGAGTTGTTTACTATGTCTGAAAAGAAAAAAGCCCTTGAGGCGGCAATGAGCCAGATCGAAAAGCAATTCGGCAAGGGTGCCGTCATGAAAATGGGCGAGAATACACATTTGAATATCGAGGCAATCCCCACGGGCAGTCTGGCACTGGACCTTGCCCTCGGCATCGGCGGTGTGCCCCGTGGCAGAATTGTGGAAATATATGGACCGGAATCCTCCGGTAAAACGACGGTGGCACTGCACATTATCGCCGAAGCACAAAAGCGTGGCGGCGAGGTGGCATTTGTGGATGCGGAGCACGCCCTCGATCCCCAGTATGCAAAAAACTTAGGTGTGGATGTGGACGAGCTGATTGTTGCCCAGCCCGATACGGGTGAGCAGGCACTGGAAATCGCAGAAGCACTGGTGCGAAGCGGTGCACTGGACGTTCTTGTTGTGGACTCGGTGGCGGCACTGGTGCCGAAGGCGGAAATTGACGGCGAAATGGGTGATTCCCACGTGGGTCTTCAGGCAAGGCTGATGAGCCAGGCTCTCCGCAAGCTGGCAGGCGTTGTGAATAAATCCAACACCACGGCGATTTTCATTAACCAGCTCCGTGAGAAGGTGGGCGTAATCTATGGAAGCCCGGAAGTGACTACCGGCGGTCGGGCACTGAAGTTTTACGCTTCCGTCCGTCTGGATGTCCGCAGAGTGGAGGGCATTAAGGTGGACGGCAACATTGTGGGTAACCGTACCCGCATCAAGATTGTGAAAAACAAGGTAGCACCGCCCTTTAGGGAGGCGGAATGCGATATTATGTACGGTAAGGGTATCTCAAAATCCGGCAACATTCTGGACCTGGCGGTGGAATACGGGTTCGTGGAAAAAAGCGGTGCGTGGTATTCGTATGAGGGACAGCGTATCGGACAGGGACGTGAAAATGCCAAAAAGTTCCTGGAGGATAACCCGGAGGTCATGGAAACGCTGGACCGGAAGGTGCGGGATAAGGTGATCGACGAGACGACTGCGGTGCAGGAGACGAAGGAGACAGAATAAAAACCTTGCCAAGACAAGTGTTTTATGGTATAATACAGTAAAAGCAATGAATGGGAGAGTAGGCAGAAGGTACCTTTCCGAGAGAGAAACGCCATAAGCTGGAAGCCGATAAGGAAGATTCGGTTTTGAAGTCAGATTTCACCTTATACTGCATCAAAAATTTCCGAAATACGGAAGTATTCCGAAAATTTTATTTCTTTGTCTAAGCTGAAATCTGATTTTCAAAACTGCGTAGCACCTTAGAAACAGAAATTTCGAATGGATAATAAGGCAAAAACACGAAGATATCCTGGCGGATTTCAAGTGTTTTTAACGCAATTAGGCGCTGAAATTTCCTGTTTTAAGGCAATTCTTCCTTACCGGCATCCAGCTTAGGCTGGAAGCGTTTTAAGGGGAAATCAGCTGAAGTTCACCCGGGAGCTGTGCTTCTGAACCGGGAGTAGGAAGTGCCGGCGAAAACACGTTACGTTTTAAAGAGTGCCCGTGCAAACGGGAAGTAGGGTGGTACCGCGATATTTTGTCGTCCCTATCTTTTTGGATAGGGGCGGCTTTATTTTTTAGGAGGTTAGCATGAGAGAGAAAATTGAGGAAATGCGCAGTATGATTTCCCGGGAGCTTACCACAGACCTCGGAAGAGAGGGTTTTGCAAAGCTTCGGGAGAGATTCTTAAGCCGTGCCGGCGAAATTCCGGGGCTCATGAAGGAAATGAAAAATATTCCCAAGGAGGAAAGACCCGCGTTCGGCAAAATCGTGAACGAATTTAAGGAATGGGCAGAGGCAAAATTTGACGAGGTGGATGATGCACTGAAAAAAGCAGAACTTGCGGCGAAAAACGTCAGCGAAGCGGTGGACATCACCATGCCGGCAGTGAAGAACGAAACCGGCACACTTCATCCGGTGACTCTGACGAAAAATGAAATCATTTCCATTTTTCAGGGTATGGGCTTTGATGTGTTTGAAGGCCCGGAAATCGAAACGGACTATTATAACTTTACGGCACTGAATGTACCGGAGGACCATCCGGCACGTGCGGAGCAGGATACCTTCTATATTACCGAGAGAATCCTGCTCAGAACCCAGACCTCACCGGGTCAGATTCGTACCATGGAGGCAAAAAAGCCGCCTATTAAGGTGCTCAGCCCCGGCAGAGTATTCCGCTCGGACTACGATGCCACCCATTCGCCCATGTTCCACCAGATGGAAGGGCTTGTGGTGGATAAGAATATTTCGGTCTGTGACCTTTACGGGATGCTGGATTTATTAGCAAAAAAGATTTTTTCCAGTGATACAAAAACGAGACTGCGTCCTTCGTTCTTCCCCTTCACCGAACCCAGTGTGGAGGTGGACGTTACCTGCTGTGAATGTGGCGGAAGCGGTTGTAAGCTTTGCAAGGGTACAGGCTGGATTGAAGTTTTAGGCGGCGGTATTGTCAACCGTGTCGTACTGGAGAACTGCGGCATTGACCCGGAGGAATATTCCGGGCTTGCCTTCGGTATCGGCATTGACAGAATTGCCATGCTGAAATACGGCATCAATAACATTCATATTTTATTTGACAATGATATCAGAACACTGCGGCAGTTTAAAGAGCGGCAGAGATAAGGGGGTAAGGAAAGATGAAAGCACCACTAAGCTGGCTTTGCGATTACGTAGACATTGACATACCTGTGGAGGAGTTACAGGAAAAATTATTCTCAAGCGGTTTTGAGGTCGAGGAACTCATTTATCTCGGCAAAGAAATAACAAAATGTGTCGTCGGACAGATTACCCATATCGAAAAGCATCAGGATTCCGACCACCTGCAAATCTGCAAGCTGGACTGCGGCGAAGAATGGGGAAGAGATATTCAGATTGTAACAGGTGCCGACAATGTGTTTGTGGGGGCGAAGGTCCCGGTGGCTCTGGACGGCTCTACGCTGGCGGGCGGCGTGAAAATCAAAAAAGGAAAGCTGCGGGGCGTAGAATCCTTCGGTATGCTCTGCTCCGGTGAAGAGCTGGGCATTAACGATAACTGGTACGAAGGTGCAGAAGTCTACGGGATTCTGATTCTCGCAGAGGATGCACCCATCGGCGAAGATATCCGAAAAATCGTGGGTCTGGATGACTATGTATTTGATATTTCCATCACCGCAAATCGGCCCGACTGTCAGTCCATACTGGGACTGGCACGGGAAATTGCGGCAATTTTGAAAAAGCCTGTAAAAATGCCGGCAATGTGTTATACGGCACACAAAGAGGCAAATGACGGCGAGATTACCGTGAAGGTGCAGGCACCGGACCTATGTCCCCGGTATATTGCCCACTATGTAAAGGACGTGAAAGTGGAAAAAGCACCCCTTTGGATGCGGAAACGCTTGGCACTTGTGGATATCAACGCCATCAGCAACATCGTCGATATTACAAACTTTGTGCTCATGGAGCTGGGCCAGCCCATGCACGCCTTTGACCTTTCCGATTTGGGCGGCAAGACCATTGATGTCCGGCGTGCCCATAACGGCGAAAAGATAACTACCTTAGACGAAAAGGAATTTACGCTCAATGAAAATAACCTGGTTATTTGTGATGCGACAAGACCGGTGGCACTTGCCGGTATCATGGGCGGTCTGAATAGTGAAATTAAGGAAACTACAAAAGACGTGGTGTTTGAGTCTGCAAAATTTGCCAGAGACAGCGTACGGAAAACGTCCCGAAGCCTGGGACAGACCTCGGATTCCAGTGCGAAATTCTGTAAGGGCGTGGACGAATACACAACCCGGTGTGCCATGAAGCGTGCACTGCATCTCATTGAAGCGTTAGGGTGCGGAACGGTTTCGGAAACCGGCTACGAGGTTGCGGCAAATGAAATGAAGCCCACCGTGATTGCGACCACCTTCGGGAAAATCAATAAGGTGCTGGGCATCACCGTTCCAAGCGACACAATCACAGAAATCCTGCGTAGTCTGGAGTTTGACGTGCAGGTGGACGGCGAAAGCCTTACCGTGACAGCACCCCTTTACCGGGAAGATGTGTTTGGCTACGAGGATTTGGCAGAAGAAGTCATTCGGCTGTACGGCTATTCTCATATCACACCCCGGATGCTGTCCTTTGCCACGGTTACAAACGGCGGTCTCACCGAAGCCCAGAAAATGGAAATGAAAGCGAAAACGGCACTGACAAAGCAGGGAGCTTTTGAAACGGTTACCTTCAGCTTCTATTCCGCGAAGGAGCTGGATATGCTGCATCTGCCGGCAGATAGTCCGCTCAGACAGGCAATCCGCATTGACAATCCCATCAGCGAGAACTATTCCCTCATGTGCACGACACTTGTTCCCAATATCATTGGCACTATGGTCAGAAACTTTAAAAACGGAAACAGTGCCGGCAGATTCTTCGAGCTTGCCAATGTGTATGTTGCCGACGCTTTTCCGCTGACAAAGCTGCCGGAGGAGAATAAAACCATTGTCATTGGTGCATACGGTGACGACGAGGATTTCTTTAAGGTCAAGGGTATTGTGGAAGGTTTGGCAGACGATTTCGATCTCACCTTCCGCTACAGAAAGGCAGAAAGAAGCTTCCTGCACCCCGGCATTACGGCGGAAATTCTCTGTGAGGAGGACGTGATAGGCTTTATCGGAAAGCTTTCCTATGAAGTGTGTGAGGAAATCTCCCTTGCAAAGGACGCCTTTGTGGCGGAAATCAATTATGAACGCCTTGCAAAGCATTTTAAAACCACAATGAAATATGCACCCTTACCCAAGTATCCGGACGTTGTGCGTGACTTTGCCTTTGTCTGTGACGAGGACAAAACAAGCGGCGAAATCGAGGACGTAATCCAAAGAAGCGGTAAGAACATTACCGGCATCCGGCTGTTCGATATATTCCGGGGTAAGCAGATAGGCGAAGGGAAAAAGAGCATGGCATATACCGTTACCTTCCGTGCCGGTGACCAGATGCTGAAGGACGAAGAAGTGACGCGTATGACGGATAAAATTCTTAAAAACCTTGAAAAGGAGC
This sequence comes from Oscillospiraceae bacterium, assembly GCA_015068765.1. Taxonomy (GTDB): domain Bacteria; phylum Bacillota; class Clostridia; order UMGS1883; family UMGS1540; genus SIG447. Next base: position 20,425 of record SVJY01000021.1, on the reverse strand, counting down.
TTGGCGTAACCTTACGCTGATTCAGTATGAAGTATTCTATGAAAATTGCGGGCCTCGACAGGGAGCTTCCCTTATGCCCCATAGGCGAAAACCTATATATCGGTGCGTTTATCATGTTCAGCGATGTGGAGCTTACGCTCTCTTGTGCCAAGGCACTATTAGAAAAAGCACCGGATTTTGACGTGCTCATTACCGCAGAATCCAAGGGGATTCCTCTTTGCTTTGAGATGGCACGGCAGAGCGGTAAGCCGTATGTGGTGGCAAGGAAAGGGGAAAAGCTCTATATGGAGGAAGTGCTGAAGGCCGAGGTGCAGTCAATTACCACAAAAGGGATACAAACCCTTTGCATTGGTAAAAAAGAAAAGGAGCTGCTCGGTGGAAAGCGTGTCCTTTTAGTCGATGATGTAATCAGCACAGGGGCATCCCTTGCCGTTTTGGAAAAGCTTGTCCGGGAAGCCGGCGGAAACATTGTCGGTGAAATGGCAGTGCTTGCGGAAGGTGATGCCACAAAGAGAAACGATATTATTTTCCTTGAAAAACTGCCGCTTTTCGACGGCACGGGGAACCCTATATGAGTAAGAAAAAGAAGGGTGTAGGTGCTTCGGTGCCTGCACCAAAATTACAAGCATTTTTGCATCGGATTTTCTACCGGGTGCAGCTTCCTAAAAAAGAAACGAAGGCGATGAAAGAGGATTTTCTGCGTCTTTTGGCCTTTTATGCCGAAAAGGGCATGGATGCGGACGCTATAGAAGCCCGCATCGGTGACGATATTCTGGGCACGTTCTACCGTCCGGCATCGCCCGGCGAATGGTATCGGCTGGACAGTGCCGCTAAGGTCTACCCCCTTTCCATGACCCATACCCACGGGACGATGTTTCGGGTGTCGGCATACATGAAGGAGACGGTGGAGCCTGCCGTTTTGCAGGTGGCACTCTTGTCCGTGCTCAAACGGTTTCCTCTTTTTTCCACGGCGATGAAACGCGGTGTTTTCTGGCATTATTTCGATGCCGTCCGGTGCCGCTTTCCCGTCCGTCCCGAAAAAGAGCCGCCCTGCTCCTGCATTTTTCTGGGTGGACGGCAGACGCCCTGTTTCCGGGTGCTGTACCATAAAAAACGTATTGCACTGGAAATTTTCCATGTGCTGACGGACGGGACGGGAGCTGTGACCTTTCTAAAGTGTTTGGTACGGGAATACCTGCGGCTTTTAGGCATTCATGTGGCGGAAGGACTCCCTTCTTTAGACGAAAGCCCCCATCCGGCAGAAACGGAAAATGCATTTTCCTATGCAGAAAAACAGAAAAAAGGCACGGGCTTTCTGCAACGCTTGGCGATTCAGCCCGGTGCAGGAAAAAAGAAACGGAGGGAAACACGGATTCTCCATTTTATTATGCCTACCGACGGTCTTCTGGCTGCCTCGAAAAAAGAAGAAGCAACCGTTACCGCCTTTCTCACCAGCTGTATCACGAAGGCGGTCCGGGAAACGGTGGATTTTGCCCGTCCGGAGGAAAGCATTCAGGTGCAGGTGCCGGTGAATATGCGGCGGTTTTACCCCACCCGTTCCCTGCGGAATTTCTCTCTGTATGCTGTGGTTTCCACACCTTACAAGGTGCAGGATAGGGCGGAAATGCTGGCGGAAGCAAAACGCCAGCTTCGGGAGCAGACGGAGCCGGATTCCCTTGCCCGGATGCTCTACAGTGCCAACCAAATGGCAACGAATCCCTTCGTGCGGATTATGCCGCTGGGGCTCAAGGGCTACGTTCTGAAAAAAATCTACGGCGTATTAGGGGAAAAGGTTTTGTCCGGTACGTTATCCAACCTGGGTAAGGTGGACGAGGATTTTGGTGACCACGTACAGTTTTTTGATTTTGTGCTGGGTGAAACCAGCAAGACGAATATAAAGTGCACACTGGTATCGTACCAAAACACAGCGGTGCTTACTGTAACGGATTCCCTTTTGGAGACCCGTTTCCAGGAAAGCCTGGCAAGAAGCCTTCGGGAGGCGGCGGTGCCGTTTTATATTGAGGGGGTGACAGAGTGAAAGAATGTAAGGCATGTAAAAACCAAATTGGCGATGGATTTTTGCTTTGTCCCATTTGCAAAATGGTGCAGGAAAACGCAGACCCGCATGCTGCCCTCTATCCCAAAACCCGCACCAGAAACGGGCGGTTTATCTGGCGTAAAATCGTCAGCCTATCCCTCTGGGGCGGTGTGCTTGTATCGGCCATCGTTAACCTCTCTGTGGGCGGTACGCCATGGGCAGTGTTGGTTTTCTTGGGTGTATACGCATTACAGACTGTGGCTTTGACGCTGGAAACGGCAGAAATCAGCCTGATTCGCCGCATTATTTCCGGAAGCTTTGCGATAAGCTGTCTCCTTTGGGCGATTGCAAAAATTACCCACTCCGGCACATGGGCAACGGTATATGCCATTCCCTTGGTGCTCCTTGCAGGTCTCCTTGCTTCTGCGACGCTGTATTTCAGTTCCTTCCGGCGTTACCGGACCCAGTTTTTGCCCATGCTGGTATTGGTGGTGGGTGCACTGGTTGCCGCCGGCTTCGGCATTCGGGGGAAACTGCCTATGGCTTGGCCGCTCATTGCCCTTTCCGGGACCTCTCTTGCGGCTTTTTTGGCAGTGGTCATCGTTTATCATAAAACGCTCCGGGTAGAATTTAAGAAAAAAATGCATAGATAAACCGGTATTCCTTTGGTGATAAATGCCAAAATGAATGCTGGTTTTTGTGAAAAACCGCAATTTCTGTTTTCCGGCACTGCCGACATTGACAAAACGGGGAAAAAACAGTATACTATTGGTAAGAAAAGAACTTTTTGAAAGGAAGAAAAATGATGAAAATCAGATGGGGTATTATTGGCTGTGGCGGTATAGCAAGACGGAGAACCATTCCCGGTCTTGTGCGTGCGGATAACGCAGAGCTTGTAGCCGTAATGGATACAAATGAAAGCTTTGCGAAGGAAGTGGCGGCAGAATTTGGCGTAGCGTACGCTTTTTCCGACATGGATGCCATTCTGTCATTGGATGCGGTGGATGCCGTTTATATTGCAACGCCTGTTTTCTGCCACAAAGAGCAGGTGATTGCGGCGGCAAATGCCGGCAAGCACATTCTGTTGGAAAAGCCTATGGCACTGACCAGTGCGGAAGCAGAAGAGCTGAAAGCACTTTGTGACGCAAAGGGTGTGCGGCTGAGTATCGGGCTTATGATGCGGTTCCATGCCTATCACGAGGAAATTAAGCGTTTCATTGCAGACGGTGCTATCGGTGATATTGTTTCGATTCGCTCCCAGTTTGCCTGCTGGTATCCGGATATGCCGGGTGTATGGCGGCAGGATAAAGCAAAATCCGGCGGCGGTGCACTCGTGGATCTCGGCGTACACTGCATCGACCTTGTGCAGTATGTGACAGGTCTCCGTGCAAAAGAGGTTGCGGCGTTTTGCACGACGCAAACCTTCTCCTACGGCGTAGATGACAGTGCGACTGCTCTCCTGCGTATGGATAACGGGGCACTTTGTGTTATTGAATCCAATTTCAATATTCCAGACGATGCCGTAACAGGCAAAATTGAGATTTACGGCACTGCCGGCAGTATCCGTGCCGACGGCACACTGGCACAGGAAGAGGTGGGCACGGTACATATTTTAAAGAGTGACAGTACAAAGGGTTATGATGCTTCCCAGGTGCGTGGCGAAATTGTCGCTTCCGTCATTGATGTTCCTACGGGGAATATGTATACGAAAGAGATACAGCGGTTCGGCGAAGCAATTCTAAGCGGCGGAGAAGTACCTGTGCCGGCACAGGATGCGATTTTCGTACAGAAAATCGTGGAAGCTGCCTATCAGTCGGAAGTGGAAAAACGGTTTGTGGCGGTGTGAAAAAATGAAGAGTATGCGAGGGTTTCTGAAATATTATAAGCCTTATATCGGGATTATGGCGGTGGACCTATTATGTGCCGCCTTTTCCAGCGTGTGCGAGTTGGTTTTTCCGGTACTGGTTCGGGAGATTACGAACCGGGCGTCCGCCGGCACACTGGTCATGAGCATTATTTTGCAGGTTGGCGGCATTTATGTACTTTTGCGGCTTTTAGACACCTTTGCCAATTATTATATGAGTGACATCGGTCATGTAATGGGTGCAAGGCTGGAAACGGATATGCGGCGAGACTTATTCAGCCACCTGCAGAAGCTGTCCTTCCGTTTTTACGACAATGCCAAGGTGGGACAGATTATGTCCCGCATTACCCATGATCTTTTTGATATCACGGAATTTTCCCACCATTGTCCCGAAGAATTCTTTGTTTCAGGCATAAAAATCTTAGGCTCCTTTATTATTCTCCTGCGGGTGAATGTCCCCTTGACGCTGATTTTATTCCTGCTTCTGCCGCTGATGCTTCTTTCCCGGATTCTCCTCCGGGGCAGAATGAAGAAGGCGTTTCAGTACCAACGGGAGCAGGTGGGCGAGCTCAACGCCGCTATTGAGGATAACCTTTTGGGTATTCGTGTGGTAAAAAGCTTTGCCAACGAAGGGTACGAGCAGGACCGCTTTGAAGAAGGTAACAGGCGGTTTTTGGGCGCAAAGCGGCGGGCATATAAATACATGGCACTTTTCCATGGCGGCATCCGTTTCTTTGATGGTGTTATGTATATTGCCGTTATCGTCATCGGTGCACTCTTCCTTTTGGGAGGGAAAATTACGCCCGGCGATTTCCTTGCCTATCTTTTGTACATCCAGATGTTGATTGCTTCCCTGCGGCGGCTGGTGGAATTTACGGAGCAGTTCCAGCGTGGGACTACAGGCATTGAACGGTTTATGGAAATCATGAACGAGCCGGTGGCAATTGCCGACCGGGCGGGTGCAGGTCCCCTTGTAAACGTACAGGGAAAGGTGCAGTTTGACAATGTGAGCTTCCGGTACGCCGAAGGCGACAAAACCGTTCTTTCTCATATAGACCTTACGGTACGCCCCGGCGAAAATGTGGCACTGGTAGGGCCTTCCGGCGGGGGCAAAACCACCCTATGTAATCTGATTCCCCGGTTTTACGAGGCGGTGGAAGGGCGGATTCTGATTGACGGGCAGGATGTACGGGATGTAACCGTGGAATCCCTTCGCCGGAACATTGGCGTTGTACAGCAGGACGTATATCTCTTTAGCGGCACGGTGGGGGAGAATATTTTGTACGGAAGACCGGAAGCGGACCGGAGCGCGGTGGAGGAGGCGGCAAGGGCCGCCGGGGCACACGAATTTATTGAAGCACTGCCAAACGGGTACGATACGTATGTGGGCGAACGGGGCGTCAAGCTTTCCGGCGGACAAAAGCAACGGATTGCCATTGCCCGGCTGTTTTTGAAAAATCCACCCATCCTCATTTTGGACGAAGCCACCAGTGCACTGGATAATGAAAGCGAACGGCTTGTGCAAGCATCGCTGGACCGCCTGGCAAAGGGCAGGACCACCTTTACCATTGCCCATCGGCTGACCACGGTGCGGAATGCGGACCGGATTCTGGTGCTGACGGATAAAGGAATCGAAGAAAGCGGTACCCATGCGTCCCTTTTGGAAAAGGACGGCATTTACGCAAAACTGCATAAGCTATACACATAAAAACATGCTAAAAAACAGAATAAAAATGCAGACCGGCATCGAAAGTGTCGGTCTGCATTTTTTTATGTTATACAGTTTTTAGCGAACCTCGTCCAGTGTCTTCGCCTCTGTGTGTTCTACCGGTTTCCATACAACCTTTTTAAACAGGGCAATTACGGAAATCGGCACATAGGTGAACAGAAACGCCGGGAACAGAAGGAGATAGAAGAACCGTTTCGGTACGGGACATTTGATTTTATCCCATTCCGTAATCAGCGTAAGCGTACCCATCAGCATAAACATTAAGTAGAAGCTGAGGAGCGAATTTCGTATGGCGACCATCGTTGCTTCCTGAATGGACCAGTCAATTACATCCGGCATAAAGAAGCCGCATAAATAAATTACGAAATTGATCAGAATGGTCAGAAGGGTGAACAGATATGCCGGGGCTACTGTCATAAACATATCAAAACAGGGCAGTGCTTTTTTACGGCTGGAGAAGATATTTTTCCAGAGTCTGCCGCCGTAATGGGTAATTACCTGGTAGAAGCCCTTTGCCCAGCGAAGCCGCTGTGTCCAGGACTGCTTCAGCGTGGTCGGCTGTTCGTCATACAAAACGGCATATTCGCAATAGCCGATTTTCTCACCGGCAATTACGCTGTCAATGGTAAATTCGATATCCTCAGTTAAAAGATGATGCTTCCAGCCTCTGTTTTTGGCGATGATATCCCGATGCACCAAAAAACCCGTGCCGGAGATAGCACAGCTGGAGCCGAGCCGCATACGGGGATTATTCAGATATCTTGCTTCACGCATAAACCAGAGTGCATAGCCGGCAGAAATCCAGTTATCCGCATAATTCTTGGAGTTACGGTAGCTTGTCAAAATTCGGTGACCCTGGTCAAACATCTTATTCATTTCTGCCACAAAGTTTTCGTCCAGCAGATTATCCGCATCCAGAACAAAGTAGCCTTCATAAGAATCAAAGGTACCGTTTTCCATTATGCGTTTGAAAAGATAGTCCAGCGCATAGCCCTTGCCGATTTTTCTCTGGTCATTCCGTTCATATACAATCGCACCTCTTTCCCGGCAAATATCTGCCGTATCATCGGTGCAGTTGTCGGCAATGACAATAACGTCCAGTGCGTCCTTTGGATAGTTCTGATTTTGAATACTGTTGATAAGATGCCCGATGACCATCCGTTCATTCCGGGCGGCAATGATCACAGCAAACCGATGAAAGGCTTTGGGGGGCTTGTCATTGGGGACAGGCTTCCGGTAAATAAAGCCCACAATGGTATACAGAACCTGATACGAATACATAATCGTAAACGCTAAAAATATGATAAAGTTAAAAATTCTGACAAAATTCTCCATAGCTTCTCCTTCTTCATCTTGTTATAGCCCAAAAATTCGCCGTATTTTACAAAATCTGACTTTACCCACAGAAGAGTGTACCACAAAAAAGGTCTGTATGTCAAGTTTTTCGCCTTTATTTTTTCTGACGGTTAAAGTTATTCCATTTTTCAGTGATTTATGCTATAATTATGGCAGCACTTTTTTTACGTTACGGAGGTTTTCATGGTTACACATCCCTTCCCCCCTTTATTTGACAAAACGTCCCATACGCTGATCCTCGGCAGCTTTCCTTCTGTAAAGTCCCGCGAGCAGCAATTTTTTTACGGGCATCCGCAAAATCGGTTCTGGCGTGTACTTGCGGCGGTCTTTTCCTGTCCCGTACCGGAAACAGTGGCGGAAAAGAAGGACCTGGTTTTATCCAGGCACCTGGCACTTTGGGACGTGCTTGCCGCCTGTGAAATTACAGGCAGTGCGGACAGTGCCATCCGAAACCCTGTCCCCAATGACCTCACGCCAATTCTTTCCGCCGCTCCCATATCCCGGATTTTTATGAACGGCCGTGCTGCGGAGAAGTACTTTCAGCAGTATATGGGACCCCTTCTTGGGCGACAGGCGATCTGTCTGCCATCCACCTCGCCGGCAAACGCCGCCTACTCTCTTGAAAAGCTTGTGGCCGCGTGGGAAATAATTGGAAAAAGCATTGACAATACCGGCGAACTGTGATAGGATATTGCCGGACTTTACAGGAAGAAAAGGAAAAAAACAATGAAAAAAAGTGCATTTTTATTTATCATCGTTGCCGGGATTTTCTGGGGCACCTCCGGGCTGTTTGTAAACTTTCTCGCCCCCTTCGGTTTTTCCTCGGTACAGATGACAGCCGCGAGAGGTGTTTTCTCCGCTATCTCCATGGTGATATATACGTTTTTCTATGATCGCCGTCTGTTTAGGGCAAATGGCTGGGAGCTTGTCCTTTATGCCGCAAGCGGTCTTGCTATGTTCTGCACCGCAAGCAGCTACTACGCCTCTATGCAGCATACCTCCGTTGCCACAGCGGTGGTGCTCATGTACACGGCCCCTATTTTTGTTATGGTGTATTCGGTGATGTTTTTCGGAGAAAAGCTAAGCCGACTGAAGCTTTGCAGTATTGTGGGTATGCTGGTGGGGTGCGTTTTGGTTTCCGGCATCATCGGCGGTCTTCAGTGGAGTGGCTTTGGCATTTTCATGGGCTTTATGGCGGGCATCTCCTACAGTGCATACAACATTGTTACCAAAATACAGATGCGGCGTCCCTGTCATCCGCTTACTGCCACCATGTACTGTATGGTATTTATGGCAATCATTTCCCTAACCGTTGCAAAGCCCGGCAGCATGGCGGCAATCACGCTCCAAAACCCGGTTCTCCTGCTGCCAATGCTCATCGGTCTTGCCCTTTGCACCGGGGTGATTCCCTATTTCCTTTACACAATGGCACTGAAAGCACTGCCTGTCGGAACGGCCTCAGCACTGGGTATTATCGAGCCTATGGCCGCCACCGTATTCAGCGTGCTGTTTTTACGGGAGCCCTTGCCCCTCGTTTCCTGCCTGGGCATTATCTGTATTCTCGGCTCGGTATTTCTATTAAGCCGGAGTGATGAATAGGAGCGACTATGGAAAACTATGAAATTGAAAGAAAATTCCTGATTGCCTTCCCGGATTTGGCAAAGCTGTCCCGGCAGGCGACACGTCGGCTGGAAATGGTGCAGACGTATCTTACGGCGGCAGAGGGCGAAAGCCGGCGTGTGCGGAAAATTACGGAAGCGGGAAAGGTAACCTACTGGAAAACAGAGAAAAAACGGATTTCGGATATTCGCCGCCTGGAAACAGAGACGGAAATCAGCGAAGATACCTACTGCACACTGCTTCGGGAAGCGGACAGGGAACGGCGACCCATTGAAAAGGTACGCTACTGTGTACCAAACGGACACCAAACGCTGGAAATTGATATTTTTCCCTTTTGGGAGGATAAGGCATTTTTAGAAGTGGAGCTTTCCGACGAGCAGGAAGCGATCGCCCTGCCGCCGGAATTTCATGTACTCCGGGAAGTAACCGGGGACAAACGGTACACCAACGCCGCACTGGCGAAGGCATTGCCGGAATAAAAAAGGAGACAGAAGCATGAAAAACAAAGTCATTCTTATTTCTATTGACGGAATGCGTCCGGACGGCGTTCTCGCCTTAGACCATCCCTTTGTGGAGGAGCTGATGCGCCGGGGGGCTTACACGCTGGAGGCAAGGGCAGCTTTTCCCTCTGTGACCCTGCCCTGCCATATGTCTATGTTCCACAGTGTACCGCCGGAGCGACACGGCACCACCACCAATATTTTCATGCCGCAGGTTCGTCCCGTAAACGGGCTGTTTGAGCAGATTCACATTGCCGGCGGCAAATCCGGGATGTACTACGGTTGGGAGCCGCTACGGGATATTTCCAGACCCGGTTCTCTGGTTTCAGCGGCATTCGCAAGTGCCGGTGCACTGACGGATACCGATACCTCGCTAACAGATAAAATGTTCGCCTGTGCGGAAAATACAGATTTAGATTTTATCTTCCTTTACTTAGTGGAAACCGATGAAAGCGGACACCGAAACGGCTTTATGTCACCGGAATATCTGCAAACGCTCCGCATTGCCATTGAGAATGTGAAGCGTGTCGTAGAGGAGCTGGGAGACCTGTATACCGTTATCATCACCAGCGACCACGGCGGTCATGACCGAAGCCACGGAACGGAAATGCCGGAGGATATGACCATTCCCATGTTTTTCCTGGGGAAGGATTTTACACCGGGAGAAAAGCTACAGGACGTAAGTATTCTGGATATTGCACCTACCGTTGCCGCCATTATGGGCGTAGCACCGGCGGCAGAATGGGAAGGAAGACCTCTGAAAGTTTAATGCAATTAAAAAAAGAGCTGTAAGAAATGCACAGCTCTTTTTTGTAAGCAAGCCTGTAAGCCGAGTTCTGTCTGGGACAATCATCTATCTACGCCGCACATCGCTATGCGGCTTCAGCCACCGGTCGGAGAAGTGCCGGGCAGGCTTATCTCTCCTGTTGGTGTTGCACCGGGTGGGGTTTATACGGCCGGTATGTCTCCATACCGCCGGTGAGCTCTTACCTCGCCTTTCCATCCTTACCGCAAAAAACGGCGGTTGTTTTCTGTTACACTATCCTTAGAGTCGCCTCCACCAGACGTTATCTGGCACCCTTGCCCTATGGTGCTCGGACTTTCCTCACCAAGGCAAACGCCTTGCCGCGATTGTCCAGCTTACTCACAGAAAAAGTATATCATAAATCCTTGCCCTTGTCAATCTTTTCTTATATAGCCTTGTACCGCTTGATTTTCGCCGTGGTTGTTTTTTCCATCGGTTCATCGGTAATCTCAATGTGTTTTATGTACTGGTGCTTTGCCATTTTACCGTTGATCTCTAAAATCCCCTGCCGCACAGTGGCTTCAATGGCATCTCGGTCCATGCCTGCAAAGTAGTCTTTATTATAAACGATTTTTACGCTGACAATGAAATCGTCACCCTTTTCCTTACCAAACACAAGACTTTCGTCCACATAAGGCAGGGCATTTATCACCGATTCCATTTCCTCCGGATAAATGTTTTTGCCGTTTTTCAGGACGATAACGTTCTTTTTCCGACCGGTAATATATAAAACGCCGTCCTTATCCAGCCGTCCTAAGTCGCCGGTGTGGAACCAGCCGTCCTGTATGGCTTCATTCGTGGCGGCTTCATCTGCATAATACCCCAGCATCACATTGGGACCTTTTGCCAGAATTTCACCGATGCCACGGCTGTCCGGAGCACCAATTTTTACTTCCACATTGCAAAGCGGCAGACCTACGGAGCCGCTTCGCTGCATCTTCACGTTTTCCGCGGAAATGACCGGGGCGGTTTCCGTCAGACCGTAGCCCTGCACGGTGGTAAGGCCGAAATCGTTAAAGGCTTTCCAGATTTCGGGGCTGAGTGCCGATGCACCGCTGATAATATACCGTACCTTGCCGCCCAGTGCCGCATGGATGTCTTTGAAAAGGGAACGCCGCTTGTCAATGCCTAAGGCAAGCAGAATTCGGCTGAGCTTCCGGCCCAGTGCCAGCTTTTTTTCCTTCCCTTGTTTTTTTACCGTATGCATAATTTTTTTGTGAATCCCCTCGATGATAAGCGGCACGCATACGAACACGGTGACACCGTATTCTGCCAGATTCTGGGCTATATAGCGTATCCCGTCACAAAAAACGTTGGTTGCACCGTGTGCAAGAAAAATAATGGTGCCCACACTGCCGAAGGTATGATGATAGGGCAGGAATGCCATATTCACATCCGACGGATAAAACTTCTGTGCCCGGCTCATGCCGTACACATTGGCAAGGATGTTTCTTTGGCTGAGGAGCACCGCCTTGGAACGGGCAGTAGTACCGGAGGTAAAGAGCATAATGCCGGCTTCCTCCGGATGAAGTGTCACTTTTGCATAGGCAGTGTCGCCATCCGCAAGACGTGCCGCACCATCCGCAAGATAGGCGGAAAGACGGTCCATTTCCCCGAAATCGTCCATACAGACGAATTTTTTGACTCGGCAGTCCGGGCTCTCGGCGTATGCCTTTATCGTGTCGTAGTACTCCTTATCAAAAAAGACACAGTCGCTCTCACTTCGGGCAAGGAGTGAAACGATTTCCTCCGCCGAAAGTCCCTTATCCAAGGGGACTGCCATGGTGTCGCCGCAAAGGAGCGAGAAAAATACCAGCATCCATTCATAGCTGTTTTTGCCGATGATGGCAACACGCCGCCGAGGCAGGTCGGTGTGCAGAAGTGCTGTTCCCAGCCGGCGAATATCCTCCTGAAATTTTGCATATGTAATGTGCGTATATTCTTTCTTGGTTTTATCTCGCTTTACCACAAATGCGTTGTTCGTCGAATGCCGGGCTACCACCGCAGCAAGCATCTGTCGAAAGTCGGTATATTCTGTTGCAGGATACATGGTTTGATATTTGTGCAAACGATTCACCTCATTTAAAAATTTTTCGGCTCATTATACCATAAGGGGAGGCAAATTGTCAAGATTTTCCCTTACAAGAAAGGTTATTCCAACGTATAGGTGAACATATCACAAAGGAGTGTACTGCCTACATCTGCCTCGGGCGGCAGAAGTGCCATAGCAATGAAAATTTCCCCATCGCCTTCTGCGTCCCTAAGATAGGCATACTCCCCTTCGATTCTATCCAGTATATATTTTTTCATACGATCTCCTTTTCATGCTTCATCGGTTTCCATACGTTTGATTTTATCCCGTAATTTTGCCGCGTCTTCAAACCGCAATTCCTTTGCGGCACGCTGCATTTCTGCCTGTAGACGGGACAGAAGCTCTGCCTTGTCCGCCTGCCGACTCTCCGTCGGCTCATCCTCCTCGTACACCGTGGCCACGGTGATTTCGTGCACCGCTTTCTGTATGGTTTTCGGCACAATGTGGTGTTCTTCGTTGTAGGCGTGCTGCTTACTTCGGCGGCGGTTCGTTTCGTCAATGGCACGTTGCATCGACCCCGTTACAGTGTCGGCATACATAATGACCATACCGTCCGCATTTCTGGCGGCACGGCCTATGGTCTGAATCAGAGACGTTTCGCTTCGCAAAAAGCCCTCTTTATCCGCATCCAGTATGGCAACCAGCGAAACCTCCGGCAAATCCAGACCTTCTCGGAGAAGGTTAATGCCCACCAGTACATCAAAGACACCCATGCGTAAATCCCGGATGATTTCCATACGCTCTATGGTTTCCACACCGTGGTGCATATATTTGACTTTAACCCCCATTTCCCGAAGATAGTCGGTTAAATCCTCTGCCATTTTCTTGGTGAGGGTGGTGACAAGTACACGTTCCTTTTTATCGGTTCGCTTATAGATTTCGCCCAGAAGGTCATCAATCTGTCCTGCGACAGGACGTACCTCCACCTTGGGGTCCAATAGCCCTGTAGGACGGATAACCTGTTCGGCGATCCGGGTAGACCGTTCCCGTTCGTACGCCGCCGGCGTTGCACTGACGTAGATGACCTGCTGTACTCTGTCCTGAAATTCCTGAAAGTTTAACGGGCGGTTGTCAAAAGCCGAGGGAAGGCGAAAGCCGTATTCCACCAGGGTTTCCTTTCGGGCACGGTCGCCGGCATACATGGCACGGACCTGCGGCACCGTGACATGGCTTTCGTCCACCACCAGAAGATAATCGTCGGGAAAGTAGTCCATTAGGGTATAGGGGGCACTGCCCGGCTCTCTGCCGCTGATATACCGAGAATAGTTTTCAATGCCCTGGCAGAAACCGATTTCCTGCATCATTTCAATATCATAGTTTACACGCTGTGCAATCCGCTGTGCCTCCAGTAGCTTGCCCTCCCGACGGAAAAATTCCACTCGTTCGTCTGCCTCCAGCCGGATTTGACGGATGGCTTCGGAAAGCCGTTCGGCGGTGGTGACATAATGGGAGGCAGGGTAAATGCCCACATGATTCCGCCGTCCCAGCACTTCCCCGGTCAATACGTCAATTTCCGTAATCCGTTCAATTTCGTCACCGAAAAATTCGACACGGATTGCCTTTTCACCGGAGCCGGCAGGGAAAATCTCCAGCACATCGCCCCGAACGCGGAACTTGCCGCGTGTAAAGTTAATATCGTTTCTGGTATACTGTATGTCCACCAGCTTCCGGATCACTGTATCCCTGTCCTTCTGCATACCGGGCCGCAGGGACAGAATCATACGGGCATAGTCCACCGGGTCGCCGAGGCTATAGATGCAGGAAACACTGGACACCACAATGACATCACGCCGCTCAAAGAGGGCGGCGGTTGCACTGTGACGGAGCTTGTCAATTTCATCGTTTATCTGGGCATCCTTTTCGATATAGGTATCCGTCTGGGGAATATAGGCTTCCGGCTGATAATAATCATAATACGATACAAAATATTCTACGGCATTGTTAGGAAAAAACTCTTTGAACTCACTGCAAAGCTGTGCCGCCAGCGTTTTATTGTGTGCCAGCACCAGCGTTGGCTTTTGTACCCGGGCAATGGTGTTGGCAATGGTAAAGGTTTTTCCGGAGCCGGTAACACCTAAAAGGGTCTGTTCCCGGTCTCCCTGCATAACCCCTTCTGCGAGGGCAGCAATGGCGGCAGGCTGGTCACCGGTGGGCTGATAGGGTGCATGTATTTTAAATTCCGACATATCTGCTCCTCCTTTGGCGGTTTTTAAGGGAGTATCTCTTTCCTGAGAGGGGACGCGGGATCGAAATAGTCTGAACGGAGAATGACCTCGTTCACCTTTTCCCGGAAGGCGAAGGTCTGGTTCATTTTCTCAATATAGGCAAGGTCTTTCTTTTGATAGGCATTCGGCATTTCATCGGCAAAATAATACATCTCGCCGTCATACCAGGAGCCGTTGCTAAAATAGGCGTAGCCGCTGTAGGACGGGTCCATGGCGTCCTCACCAAGCCAGTAGGGTGTCTTCTCCAGACCGAGCAGATTGACCACCGTAGGCAGAATGTCCAGCGTGTTGGTTACCTTCTCGATGTTCTGCCCTTCCATACCCTTACAGTAGATGAAGAAGGGTGTTTGGGAAAGCATATCCGTCGTTTTGGCTTCTTTGAGTGTGTACAGCTTTTCCCAGCTGGACACACCGTAGGCAAAATGGTCACTGAAGGCAACAATCACCGTGTTCTCTAAAAGACCGTCCTTTTCCAGGTTCTCCAGAAGAATCCTTAAAAATTCATCGGTGTCATGTGCCAGGAGCATGGCGTTGTTGATTTCTTTATCCATACTGCGGTCTACAAGATTCGGATATAAGGCTTTGATTTTTTCTGTTTTTCTATTGTCGTCCGTATAGGGGAGATGGGCAGAATAGGTCACAACAAAGCTGAAAAACGGCTCTTTTTGCAGGGGTACAATTTCTCGGTACACATTTTTATTCCGTATGGCAATCGAGTCACACTCGGCGTTCTTTACGTCGGGAATATATTCCAGGAAGGAAACGTATCGCTCATAACCCAGTGCCTCGCTCATCTTGCCCCGGTTATAGAAATCGGGGTCATTATAATGAAGCTCCCGTGCCGAATAGCCCTTTGCCCGGAAGGCACGGGCCAGCGTATAGGGGAACTCGTTCTCCGTAAGATCACTGATGGGAGCACCCACCAAGGGAGCGTGGTAGCTGGTATTTGCAGAAAACTCCGCATTGAAGGTATACCCTGCACCGAAGGCACAGGAAAAATGATTGGAAAAATTCAGCCCGTTTTGCATCATATAGTGCATGGTGGGGGTGTAGGTTTTATCAATCATCCAGCTGTCTATACTCTCCAGCATAACCATAATCACATTTTTTCCCTCTAAAACGCCGGTCATGGCGTTAGAATCGCTGATGGGCTTATTGGCAAAAAATGTAGCAACTTCCGAAATGGTTTTGCTGTCGTAATTCGTTTCGGGGAAAACCATCCGCACCAGATTCCGGAACACATACTGATACGGGCCTGCCGTATGCATGGCACGGTTTGTATCCTGAAAGGAAATGTAGGCAGTTCGGATGCGTTCCAGCTCCGGGTCCTGCTGTCGGTTCAGCGGCTTTGCCTCCGTCATCAAAAAGGTGTGCAATGCAACGAGGCAAACCAGGGGCAGAAGCAGAACCAGGCCGGAAATTTTGTACCGCTGGGGTCGCCAGAAGCGGCAAGTAAGAACGACTAACGCAATCTGCACGGCAGTGGCAAGGAAAAGCCAAAAGGTCAGATTGTTGATAATATAGCTCGTATAGGTCATTGCCTGCCCGGTCATTCCCATCATGTCCAGCCAGAAGTACTGGTTAAAAATCCGGAAATAGATATAGAAAGCAATCATGAATGCTGTGAAAACCGTTACAAAAACCAGATAAATGGCACGTCCCCATTTTTTTGAAAGAAACCCTACGAATATCAGCACGGCAAACGCAGTCCACAGCCCGGTAAAAAGGGCGCTGATATTGAGATGGGAATGTGCATGATAGGACGGGGACAGCTGCAGGCGGAGCACGATGTCCGGGATCAGCAGGGATAATACCATGGTGAACAGAAACAAATTCCGTTTTAAAAAAGATTTGCATTTCGTAAGCATTTTCGTCGTTCTCCTTTTCCTTCCTCACCGTAGAGGCTAAGGCCTATCGGGATGCCGCAAGGGCGGTACGAAGTGTCGCCGCCTGCCCGTCCGGTACGGTAACCTCTGTACGGGATGTCAGCCGACCGTCCTCGCCGAAATAAAAAATTTTTCTTTCCCGGCGTAAGGGGACATCCAGTGCCGCTACTAAAAGTAAGGCGATTTCGCCACGAGTCGCACCTTCCGCATCCCGGGGGAAGTCCGGCATAAGCTGTACCGTATCTAAAACGGCATAATACCCGTCAGGATAGCCACCCAAGTCTTCCGCCTGTTGTCCGTAGCCCAGCACATGGAGCACCATTTTCAAGGCCTGGCTGTGGGTAACGGGGGAGCCGGGGGCAAACGTACCGTCGCCCAAGCCATTGATGATACCATGCTCTGCGGCAGACGCGATATAGCCGCTGGCCCAGTGGGACGCATCCACATCGGAAAATACCGTTTCCTGCGGTACGCATACGGCCCCGTTTCGGGCTATCATAATCATTTTGGAAAATTCAGCACGGGAAATACTGTCGGAAAGGCGGTAATTGCCGTCCGGGTCTCCGCGCATAATGCCGTATTCTCCCAGCTGTAACGCCGCCTCCATTTCCGTCGCCCCCACAGGGCAGGATAGGGTAAAAAGAACGAGTGTCAGAATCCATATCACTGTTTTTCGCATTTTCTTTCCTCCGTTTTACGACCGGCTGATTTCTTCAGAAAGCTGTTCCCATTCGGTATACAGGGACTCCAATGTTTTTTCCAGCTCGCCGATTTCGCCGGAAATTTCCATAGCACGCTGATAATCTGCACCTGCCTCTTGCAAAAGCACATTCCGCTGTGCGATCGCCGTTTCCGTTTCTTCGATTTCGGTTTCTATCTTTGCAAAACGGTTTCTCTTTTTTCGTTCCTCCGCCTGTCGGGCTCTTTCTTCCCGGTAGTTGTTCTCCTTTTTCGGCGTGACAGAGACTGTCTCCGTCACCTTTTCCGTCCGTTTTTCTAGATAGTAGGTATAATCGCCGTCAAAGCTTTTCAGACCCTCCGGCTCCATTGCCAGAATCCGAGTCGCCAGCTTGTTGATAAAGTATCGGTCATGGGAAATGGCAAGCACAGTGCCGCCGTACGATAAAAGTGCGGCTTCCAGTGCTTCCTTGGCATCAATGTCCAGATGATTTGTCGGCTCATCCAGAAGAAGAAAATTCGGTGCACCCAGCAGAAGACGTACCAGTGCCACCTTTGCACGCTCGCCGCCGGAGAGGGTTGCCACTGTTTCGTGCACGGCATCGCCACGAAGACCCAGTGCTGCCAGGGCAGACCGTAGCTCGGTCTCCGTTTTTTTCGGAAAGGCATCCCGTACTACCTCGAGTGCCGTTTTGTGGGGCGGCAGATCACGCTGCGTCTGGTCATAGTAGCCCATATCGACCCGCGGGCCGATTGTCACCGTGCCGCTGTCCGCCTGCCGGGCACCCCGGAGAATGGAGAAAAGGGTGGTTTTGCCGCAACCGTTTCGACCGAGTAAAATTACACGTTCATTTTTGTAAATCTGTAAATCTGCATCTCGAAACAGCTGTTCGCCGTCAAACTGCTTGGAAAGGCCTGCACCCCGGAGCACCTCGTAGGCACTTTCACGTGCCGGCTGAAAGGCAATCAATACGCTTTTTTCGTCTTCGGGCGGTTTTTCCATGTCGGCGGCGATGCGGTCAATTTGCTTTTGCTTACTCTCCGCCATGCGGATATTCCGTTCCCGGTTAAACCGCCGCTGGGTCTCAATGATGCCCTCAATCCGACGGATTTCCTGCTGTTTTTTCTGGTAGCTTCTTTTTTCAAAGGCATATTCCGCCTCCCGCTTTTGCATGAAGGCTGTATACGCACCTTCGTATGCGGTAAACCGTCCGCCGGAAATCAGCACGGTTTTATTCGTGACCCGGTCCAGAAAATACCGGTCATGGGATACAATCAGAGCCGCACCCTTCCATGCCCGGAGATATTCCTCCAGCCATGCACAGGCCTCCATATCCAGATGGTTTGTGGGCTCGTCCAGAAGAATGACCGTGGCATCGCTTAGGAGAAGCCGGGCGAGGCTTGCCATCGTCCGTTCGCCGCCGCTGAGAAGCGAAACGGGGCGTGTGAGCATTTCCGCCGAAAAGCCGATGCCTAAAAGGGCAGCTCGGCAACGGCTTTTATAGGTGAGACCGCCTCCGGCCTGATAGGCTTCTGTCAGCATATGCTGCCTAGCGGTAAGACGTTCCAAATCTCCCAAGCCCAGGTCAATTTCCGCACCGATTTCCGCCAGCTCCCGTTCCATTTCCCGAAGAGGTGCAAAAACGGATTCCACCGCCGCATACAGAGTTTCGTCGCTATCGGACATAGCGTGCTGCTCCAGATAGCCGATTTTACAGTTGCCTGCTGCCGCCACTTGCCCCTCCGTCGGACGAATTGCACCGGTTATAACCCGAAAAAGCGTGGTTTTCCCCACGCCGTTTCCACCGATAATTCCGATTTTATCCCGTTCCTCTACGCCAAAACTGCCGCCGGAGAAAAGCGTTCGCTCTCCGAAGCTGACTGCCAGGTTTTGTATCTGTAAAATTGCCATTATTTAAGCATTTCCTCCGCTGTTTCCAGAGTTTTTTCCGTCACGCTGTCCCCGCTGATCATCCGTGCCAGTTCCCGGATACGGCCCTCGCGGTCGAGGGGTGTCACTGTGGTGGAAAAGCCGTTGCCGGTATCCGTTTTATCTATGGTAAACTGGGAATCGGCCTTTGCGGCAATCTGGGGCAGATGCGTCACACACAAAATCTGCCGCCGCTTTGCCAGAGCCTGAAGCTTTTCGCCGGTTTTCTGTGCCGCACGACCGCTGATTCCCGTATCAATTTCGTCAAAAATCATGGTGGAAGGCGTCTCCTCGCTTCCTTCTGCCAGCACAGTTTGCAGTGCAAGACAGATGCGGGAAAGCTCGCCGCCGGAGGCGATTTTCGTCAAGGGCTTTGGGGCTTCCGCCGGATTTGTGGCAATGAAAAATTCCACGGTGTCCGCACCGGATTCGCCGTATTCCTTTGGCTGAATTTCGGCAGAAAACCGTACCTTTTTCATATCCAGCTCCCCGAGCTCCTCTTCCACACGGGAAGAAATTTCCGCCGCCGCCTTTTGCCGTTTTTCGGACAGAGCCGCCGCCGCAGCAGCCAGGGTCTTTTCTGCCGTCTCCAGCTTTTGCCGGCATACACAAAGACGTGCATCCGCGGTTTCAATGTCTTCCTGCTCCCGACGAAGAGCGTCCAGATGCGACAGCACCGCCTCAATACTGCCGCCGTACTTACTTTTCAGCTTATGCAAAATATCCAGCCGGGCCTCTGTCTCCTCAAGAGCCTGCCCGTCCGTTTCCTCTTCACCGATATCCATTAAAATGCCTGCTGTTTCCTCTGTCTGGTACAGGGCATCCCGCACCGCTTCCGCCGCCGTTTTCAGACGGGCATCGAAGTCGCTCGCCGCCTCAAGTGCCCGTGCCGCCGCCGAAAGATAGTCCCGTGCAGAGCCTTCCTCGCCGCAGAGTGCACCGTATGCCTGTGCGGCAGAAAGGCGGATTTTCTCAATGTGCCGTAAATAGTCCCGTTTTTCCGTTAGGGCATCGTCCTCGCCGATTTGCGGGGATGCCGTCTCGATTTCCTCTATCCAAAACCGAAGCATATCCAGCCGTTTCAGCTTTTCGCCGTCGTCCTGTTCCAGCTTTTGAATTTCGGCAAGAAGTGCCTGCCGCGTGTGGTAGGCATCCGCATAGGCTTCCCTTTCCGCTTTGTTCTTTGCAAAGCTGTCCACATAGGCAAGATGACTGCTCCGATGCATGAGCTTTTCCGTATCGTGTTGTCCGTGCAGTGCTAACAGGGTATCGCCGATTTCCCGAAGCCCGGAAACGGTCACCATCTGCCCGTTGACACTGCATAGGTTTCGCCCGTCCGCATAAAGCTCTCGGCGAAGGAGAAGCATACCTGTTTCATCTGCCGCAGGATGGGTACAGAAAAATGCGGCCTCCGCTATGGCACACTTTTCACCGGCACGGATAATGTCCCGTCCCGTTCTGCCGCCGAGTACCATGGTTATCGCATCAATAATCAGCGATTTGCCGGCACCGGTTTCGCCGGTCAACACTGTAAAACCGTCCGAGAGTGTAATTTCTGCACGGTCAATCACTGCAATATTCCGTATGGCCAGTTTGCAAAGCATACTGCATTCTCCTTTATTTCAGCATTTCCGTAAGTTGCTGGGCAATCCGCTTTGCCGTTTCCACGTCCCGTAAAATGACGAGCACAGTGTCGTCCCCG
>SVJY01000056.1 GCA_015068765.1 Oscillospiraceae bacterium | reverse complement strand
CTTCGCGATAACGTCCATGTTATCCATGTCGATGAACTGATATTTCAGAGAAGAGCTACCGGCGTTTATAACTAAAATCTTCAAGATGCTTCCTTCCTTTCTTATTGGTTCTGTGCCTGTACACAGGTAATGGCAACTACGCCTACGATGTCTTCTGCGCTGCAACCGCGGGACAGGTCATTCACAGGCTTTGCAATACCCTGGGTGATCGGACCGTAAGCCTCTGCCTTTGCAAGACGCTGTGTGAGCTTATAGCCGATGTTGCCGGCGTTGAGGTCCGGGAAAACAAGAACATTGGCCTGCCCTGCTATGGGGCTGCCCGGTGCCTTGGATTTTCCGATTTCCGGAACGATCGCCGCATCCAGCTGCAGTTCGCCGTCCAGCTTCAGCTCCGGTGCTTTTTCCTTAGCCAGTGCAGTTGCCTGCTGCATCTTATCTACCAGTGGGCTCTTTGCGCTGCCGTAGCTGGAGTAGGAAAGCATAGCCACCTTGGGCTCGGCTTCGATCAGCGTACGGAAAGATTTTGCAGAAGAAATAGCAATTTCAGAAACTGCATCTGCATCCGGGTCTTCGTTCAGACCGGAGTCGGCAAAGATGAAAGCACCTTTTTCGCCGTATTCGCAATCTGGCACAACCATAACAAAGAATGCGGAAACAAGCTTCGTGCCCGGTGCAGTTTTCAAAATCTGCAAGCAGGGACGAAGTACATTGGAGGTGGAATTTACGGCACCGGCAACCATGCCGTCCGCAAGGCCCAGCTTCACCATCATAACGCCGTAATAAAGACTGTTTTTAACTGTTTCCAAAGCCTGTTCGGGGGTCATACCCTTTGCTTTGCGAAGTGCATAGAGTTCGTCTGCAAATTTCTGCAGGTTTTCTGCATCTGCAGGATTGATTTTTGTGGCACCGCTGATGTCGAGGGATTCGTCGGCTGCCATTTTATTCATGTCAGCTTCATTACCCAGAATGATAATGTTGGCGATTCCCTTTTCCAGCACCATGGCCGCCGCACGAATGGTGCGGATGTCCTCGCCCTCGGCAAGAACGATTGTTTTTTTGTCGGTTTTTGCACGTTCGATAATTCTGTCCAAGAATTTGCTCATTTTTTCGCTTCCTCTCTTAGTATTCAATTTACTAATTATATCGCACATCCTGTCAAATTGCAATAACTTTATGAAAATTTTTGAAAAGATTTTTTCTTTCACGGATTGACAAGCCGGTATAAAAAAGATATAATATAGGAAAGATAAGGAGTAAACAGAAATGAACTTTTTAATGCTTTTCATTACCGCAGTAGGTCTTTCTATGGATGCTTTTGCCGTTGCGATGTGTAAGGGACTTTGTATGCAGAGGTTTCGCGTGAGGCATAGCGTCTTGGTCGGGATATATTTTGGCACTTTCCAGGCAGTTATGCCCCTTATTGGATATTTTCTCGGCATCAATTTTGCAGAACGCATTCAAAACGTCGATCACTGGATTGCCTTCGGGCTTCTGGCTTTTCTGGGGCTGAAAATGCTCTATGAGGCACTGGGGAAAAACGAGGAGGATCAAAACGGGGACGCACTGGACTGCAAAACCATGCTTGCACTTTCGCTTGCCACCAGTATCGATGCATTGGCTGTCGGTATATCCTTTGCCGTATTGCAAACAGAAATTTTCTCGGCAGTAGCGGTCATCGGCATTACAACATTCTGCCTGTCTGCTGTCGGCGTAAAAATCGGCAGTGCGTTTGGCAAGCGGTATAAAACCGGGGCGGAAATCAGCGGCGGCATTATTCTGATCGGAATCGGAATTAAGATTCTTATTGAGCATCTTTCTGCATAAGACAGAGGGGAAGGAGTGAAAAAATAATAAATTATCAAAAAAATGCTTGACAAATAATTGTTTTCGTGTTATACTATAAAACGTTGTAAATATTGCGGGATTGTGTAAAGGTAGCACGAGTGACTCTGACTCACTTTGTATGGGTTCGAATCCTATTCCCGCAGCCAAGAAAACCGACGCTTTGCGTTGGTTTTTTTTGACTGCGAGAATAGACAAAGAGAAAGCATAGGGGTACGTCGTCGGATCATTCGGAAAGGAATTTATCGCAGAAACTTTCGCCTGTACTCCATGGGAGCAAGACCCATTTCGGCTTTAAAGACCATAGAAAAATAATTTTGGCTGGAAAAGCCAAGCATTTCGCTAATGCGACCAATAGCATCGTCTTGCTCCAGGAGGCGGATGGCGGCGGCAATTTTCAGCCGTATAAAGTGCTTCCGAACACCGCAGTCAGAAAATTTTGCAAAGGCATTTTTCATGGTGCTGGGCGATAAACCGGCGAGGTGGGCAATATCGGAAACGGACAGGTCCTCCGTAATGTGCTTCTGCATAATTTTTATCACCTGTCCGTAGCGGAGTGCATCGGGGGATTTCAGCGGTGTGGTATCCATTATACGTTCACATGCCATATTAATTAGGAAGCTTTCCAGATCGGCGGTAAATTTTTGCTCTGCCAGGGGGGAACGCTGTGCGGGGGTATGCAGAAGCGTATGGGCGGATGCAAAGACGTTGAGAAAGGTACTTTCATCCACAGGGGTCAGATGCAGAATCCCGTCACCGATTGTCGAGGGAACAACGCCTTCCGTTTTGAAGGACATGGTAAATACATGCGGCCTTTTCGGCCCACAAGACCAAACCTTGTGAAATTCCATGGGTCTGTGAAAAATAATATCGCCCTTTTCCAACTCATATACCTGCTCGCCTTCCGTTACGCCGATTTTACCCGACGCCACATACACAACCTCCCAAAAGTCATGCATTTCTCCTTTGAAATAAAAATCGACTGCCCGTTCCTCTTCAAAAGCAGACATAATTTGCAGCACAGAAAAGGCCCGTCTTACAGGACAAAACATAGCCCACACCTCGCAATGTCTAATTTTATAAAAAATTTATCTAAAACTGTATTGCTTTATTGTTTTGTATATGTTATTCTGATTCTAACATAAAAAAGTTTTTTTGTAAAGGGGAGATATAAAAATGAAAGAAAAAATCAAAATCGGTGTAATCGGGCTTGGAAACCGTGGCAAAAACATGGCGAAAAAAATATTCGGAGAGATGCCCGATGTGGAAATCGCCATGGTATGCGATATGGTGCAGGAAAAGGTTGAAGAGATACAAAAGCTTTTCCGGGAAGAGAAAGGCGTTTCCGTTCGGGGCACTACGGATTGGCATACAGTTGTGAACTGTCCGGAAATTGATGCGGTTATCATTCTGGCGGCATGGGCGGTGCACGTCGAAATTGCGATTGCAGCAATGCGAGCCGGAAAATATGCAGCGATTGAAGTAGGTGGCGTTTATGATGTCAGTGACTGCTTCCGTCTTGTGGATGCATATGAAGAAACAGGAATGCACTGCATGATGCTGGAGAACTGTTGCTATGGCCGGCCCGAACTGATGACGCTTCGTATGGTGAAGGAAGGTCTTTTTGGCGAAGTGGTACATTGCACAGGGGCCTATATGCATGACCTTCGCCCTACGGACTTATCGGGCACTTCCAAACAGTGGGGAGCTGTCAATACATACCGGATTGAGGAGTATGCGGCAAGGAATTGTGACAATTATCCGACACACGCACTCGGCCCAATTTGCAAAGTATTAAATATAAACCGGGGAAACCGTATGTTATACCTGAGCTCTATGGCATCCAAGGCCGCAGGGCTGAAAGATTACTGGGAACGACATAAAGAGGAAGGCAATCCCATGTACGGTACGGAAATTAAGCAAGGAGATATAGTGGTTACCAATATCATGTGTGCCGGCGGCGAAACCATCATGCTTCGTCTTGACACCACGTTGCCCCGTGCATATTACAGCCGTGATTTCTCTGTTCGGGGAACAAGAGGCACATATGAGGAGGCACGGAAGATAGTGTTCCTTGACGGGATGGAAGAGGAAATCAAAGAAAATCAAGAAGAATTTTTTGAAAAGTATGACCACCCGTTACACGCAGAATATGAGAAAAAAGGAACAAAGGAAGGCCATGGCGGCATGGACTGGCTGGTAGGGCGTGCGTTTGTTGAGAGTGTAAAACGCGGTATTCCCACGCCGATTGACACCTATGATACAGCGGCATGGATGGCAATCACGCCCCTTTCCGAACAGTCGATAATGCAGGGTGGTGCTCCGATTCCGATTCCTGACTTCACTCGTGGGAAATGGCTCCGCAGGGAAGCGGCAATTGATACAAAATACAGCTTGGATGTAATTGTGGACGATCCGGATACGCCGATTTACTAAATCTTGTAAATCAAAGCAGTTTGATATCTTTCTTTATCAGCAGGGACGAAATCGGAATGGAAGTGAAGCCTCTCGGCGCACAAAATTCGCCGAGGAGAGAGGCTTAAAAATACCGAAAAAACGAAATTCTTGCGGCGACAAAAAATTTTTTTGAATTTTTTCAAAAAAAAGCTTGACATTTTCTTTCGGGCGTGGTAAACTATTAAAGCTGTCGCCGCAAGGCGGGTGGATTGAAAACTTTTTTAAAAAAGTTCTTGACAAATCC
>SVJY01000020.1 GCA_015068765.1 Oscillospiraceae bacterium | reverse complement strand
AAAAGAACTGAATGCTATGGGAATAAAAACACATCGGAACTGTAAGATTGAGAACAGAACCATAGACTATTGGCTTCATAATATGTTGTACATAGGAAAAATCTGTTGGAGTCCAAACGGTAAACGTTCAAGAAACTATAATTTGGAAGATATGATTATCAGCGATGGACATCACGAACCTATTATAGATATGGAAACCTGGGATAAGACGCAGGAAAGATTGGTTAAGCAAAAAGAAAAGTATGGCAAGTATTATAATTCTGATCGTAAAGATTTATCTCACTGGTTAACCGGATTATTAAGATGTGAGAAATGCGGAAAAGTTTTGTCTTATCAGGGCGGATACTTCGGTTGTTCAGAGCGAAGTAGAGGAAAATGCGACGGAGTTGGATATATAAAAGCAGAAAAAATAGCTAATATCATTCTTAACATTTTATCTGAAATAGAACTACCAAATGTTGAACTGGATTTTGCTGAGCCTAATTCTGTTAAGGAAGTAAATATCAACGATGACAGCAGGATAATATCTGCACAAATTCAAAGACTTGAAATCCGTTTGGAACGAGTAAAGCTTGCTTATGAAGATGGTGTAGATACTCTTGAAGAGTACAAAGCAAAGAAAAAAGCTATCACGGATGAAATTGATAAGCTGAAAGAAATGCTTGAGCAAGCTCAGGAAGAAGAACCGAAAGAAGAGGTTAAGCTAAACAAAAAAGAGCTTCGCAGATTGACGGAAGTTTTGAAAGACGCAGATGTAAGTAATATGGAAAAGAACAACATGGCAAGGACAATTTTTAAAGAAATTATAAAAGGCGGAGATGGCGGAAAACGGCTTAAATGTGTGTTTTGGCGGCATTAGCTAGGCTACTCAAACATTTGCAGTACGCTCCGCCGTACTGACTCATGATATATTTTGCCAGCTTTGGATTTGTGTTTTTAATATTGATCGGGTACTGTAATTTTTTTTGATAATTCCACATACAATCTCTCCTTTATTCCCACGGCCACGGAGATTTAATCCATGTCCACTCTCTCTTGCCGGCGGCGGCATCGACGGTCAGGGGACCGAAAGCCGCTTCGTAGGCACGTTTATAATCGGCAGCACGGCGAACGACATCGCTGTACATCGAAAGTGCCTTTTCGTCATCAGGGTGCGTATCCAGATAAAGCTGGAGATCATAGGCGGCGAAGTCTGCTTCCATCACATCGCGAAGCATTTCTTTTCTTGTTTTAGATGTCACAGCACATTACCTCCTCATCGTCGCATTTTTTACAAAGATCCCGACCGTAAACGCCAAGCGGTTTATCAAGGGCAGGAAACATGGTGCCGCGTGTGAGACCTTCGGCCGGCGTGTACGTTTCGCTCCATTTTTGCATGGGCACATAAGCATATGCCAGAATGGGATTAGACGGCATGGTGCCGCATAAGTCACGATTTACCATAATTGGCTCCTTTCTGTCAAAACCTTACAAGGTTTTACATAGATAGTGTATGCAGAAGGGAGCCAGATGGTGCGGCTCGTCCGTAAACCAAAATTCGGCGGTCGGTAAAAATGCCGGGGATTGACACCGCCGGGAAAATCTGGTATACTGATTTAGGGGATGGGCAAAGGGTGGTACTGCCCAGCCCCCCAAAAAAACGGTTTTTCGGAGGATTGTATGCGAAAAAAACACACTTGGCTTCTTTTATTCCTTGTATTTCTTGCCGTCATTGCCAGCCGCTTTTCGTGGTTTGGTGGGGAAACAAACCCGGTGATTTCCGGGGACAGACACTTGGCGGTTCATTTTATTGATGTGGGACAGGCGGATGCCGCACTTGTCCGGTGCGGGAATCAGTCTATGCTCATTGATGGCGGCAATGCAGGCGACAGTAATCTGATAGCAGCCTATTTGAAAAAGCAAGGGATTTCTTATCTGGATTATATTGTGTGTTCCCATGCGCATGAGGACCATGTGGGCGGTCTTGCCGGGGCTCTTTCCGTTGCAACAGCCGGGGCTGTGTATGCGCCCGAAACCGAAGCGGATACCCGGGCATACCGGAATTTCAAGGAAAAGGCAGAAGAGCAGGGGCTATCGATACAGCACCCCGCACCCGGTGACAGTTTAAAGCTGGGGGAAGCGTCAGTTTTGTTCCTCGGCCCGGTTACGGAGGATACAGAAGAGGTAAACGATACCTCTATTATGCTGAAAATTACATACGGAGAAACATCCTTCCTCTTTACCGGCGACGGAGAACGGGAAGAGGAGCTTTCTGTTTTGGATACGGGGCTTGACGTTTCTGCCACTGTTTTGAAGGTAGGGCATCACGGCTCGTCCACCTCCACCTCTTATCCGTTTTTGCGGGAGGTGGCACCGGAATATGCTGTTATTTCTGTCGGAAGGGGTAATGACTACGGGCATCCGCATGCAGAAGTGCTCAGCCGTCTTTTGGATGCGGGGACGAAACTGTACAGGACGGATAAAGAGGGCGATATCGTTATGACCAGCGACGGAAAAGCTATATCGGTTACTACCGAGAAAAATAAGGAATAGAGCAGAAAAAATGGTACCTATAACTTGATTTTCTGTGGAACGGACTTTTCGTTGAAATCTCAAAGAGAAATTAAATTGTAAAGGCATTTTTATATGCATAATTGATTGTGTTGCAAAGTTCCACACAATATAAACAATATTAGAGGTTTTATAAAAACTGTCAACAGTTTTATAAAATCTCTTTTGTTTTTTATAAAACCGATTATAAAAAATCCCTATTCTTTTATAAAAGATTGCAGAAGATTTATAAAAGATATTTAGACTTTTATAAATCATTGACCGACTTTTTATAAAATCAAAGACGGATTTTTATAATTTTAGGGATAACCTTTTATAAAACTAATGCCGATACTTTATAAAAGTTGCTTGATTATTTTATAATTTCAGTATAAAGGTTTTATAATTCCTTCCGTAATCTTTTATAATTTTAGTTCCGGAGTTTTATAATTTCTGTTCTACCCTTTTATAAACAGTTGCTGATGTTTTATAAAAGATGTCCGTTCTTTTATAAAAACTGTTAGAAATGCCGATTTGACAATATTTGCATACTTTTATATAATATAAGTATTGAAAAAGGGGGTGTATAGGTATGCACTTGAGCAAATTAATGGAAAAATATCCCAAAATAGATAAAAGGTTAAAAGAATTAAAAAGAGAATTAAAATCCTTGTCAAAAGAGGACTTGGCTTGGGTGTTAAAGGGATTTTTACCACCCGAGAAAAAGGAAAAGCCAAACCGACCACCAACAGATTATGAAATATTTATTGATAAATATGGGTTAAAACCTGCTTGTCCTTACTGCACAAGCCGATTATATCACCCACACGGTTTAGACGATTATGGAAAACCCCGATATAAGTGCAGAAAATGTGGGAAAACTTATACCATAATGACAGGTACATTTGCAGATAAATCTACATTCCCCCTACCTGTGCAGATTGCAGTAATTAACTATACTTTAATGGGGTTATCCTTATCCGCTTGTCGGCGTAATTTAGCAGTTGACTACGGGTGGCATACCTCAGAAGGCACAATCTTGCTATATAGACATAAGTTCTTAAAAGCAACTTTTAGAACACTATGGAATGCCGAAATTGTCGGGTGTAGTTCAGGTTGACGAAACTTATTTCAGGGAAAATCAAAAGGGTGCAATGGAATTAGTCAATGTTGCACCAACCGCAGTAAAAGTGAGAAAACCCCGACTTGAAAATACACATATACCTTCCGAACTTGGGATTTTTGGACCAGAGTTTGCCTGTGTTGTTACGGGAATAGACAGTAATGGCTATGTTGTAGCAGTTCTGTCGGGTTTAGGGAAAAGCAGTTCTCAAATACTTGAAGATTATTTTAGTGATTATTTAGGGGATATAACCTTCTTATGTAGTGACGATTATGACGCCTACACTCGGTATTGTGATAATAATGCTATTCCACATTACATACAACCTTCTGATATGAAGAATATAGTTAGAAAAGAACAAAAGGACTGGGCAGAAAAGCATAATGGCAGAGAATTGGCAGAAGAAACAATCCTTAAAAGATATTATCAAACACAAGGGCTTGACAGGGTGGAAAACTACGGCAGATTAAGTTTTGCAGAGTTTGAGAGATTAAAAGCCGAAAAACACTTGACATTAAATAATATTGACAGTTTTCACATTCAATTAAAGCGACATATCAACAAAAACTTGACTGGTGTTGCTACTGTGTATTTGCCTTTATACCTTGCTTTATATGTTTTCAAGCACAATTGGAGTATCAGCCACAACAAACAACACCCCACCTCCCGACATGACGCTGAAAACATACTGATTGACTTACTGCAAAGAAAAGGGACAGCATACCGTAGTGAGGATATCAAAGGTGGGAACATTCTTGATTATATAAAACCTACCACCCATTATATAAACAATCTGCAAGAACTGACAGAAGAAATGAGAAGAAAATCAAATATTATGGGCTTTACTTTTGACGAAAATGACAGACTTTTAACATTTAATAAGAGAAAATATTTCAGGAATTGCGGAATAACAAAGTTAAAGCAAATATGCAAGGAATACCATATAAAAGGATATACTGCTATTGACAATAAAGAGAGATTGGCAAAATTAATCTGTGAACTACCACAAGTCAATGATATTTTTCTTGGACTTGTTGCCGCAGACCACTTGCATTCACAATTTATGGAAGATATACAACTTATGATACAACAAGCAGAAGAACTTGACTAGATCTCAAAAGTGTCATTTATAAGTGTTGGTTTTTCCCAGAAGATTTTCCGAACCCAATTTTTTTATTGATTTTACCCCTTAAAAAGCAGAGTTTTTTAGAAAAATTAATAGTTAAATATATATAAGTGTCGGTTTTTACCTTTTTCGGGGATATCCACCAGACGGAGATAACCACAACAGGGCACTATGCCGAAAATTGGCAAAATTATTGACTTAAGGGATAATTTTTGTTATAATTTAAGCATAAGTTAGAGAGGTGTATTTATATGGCAACTTATGTAACCAAAAAGTGTCCGCATTGTGGGTTTGCATATCAAGTTTTCCAAAGTGGTGAACAACGCAAATATGGTTCTCCTTATAAAACCTGTGTAAAATGTTTTAATCATTATTGGGATAATGACATTGTAGAGCCTGCATTACATGGCTTTGAAAACTTATATGAAACAGGACAGAGTATTAAGCGTGTTATTGTAATGATTATGTATACTCCGATGGCATTGTTAATGTTAGGTGGCGGTATTTGGCTTTTGACAGAGGGAGAAATGCTTGGCCTTTTTGGACTTGCTATGGGCGGATTTGTTGCATGGGCAATTGGTTCACATATAAAAGGTAAAATTGATGACAAAAAGCATTGGGATGATATTGTAAGAAATAGACAATTAGAATATGATAGATCTATGGAAAGATTAAAGGACACCAACTATCTTACAGCCCTTGCCAATTTTGATAAAAGAGCACAAAAACTGTTGGAGGAGAGAATAAATGGACAAACAGAGCATTATGCCACTCGTCCACAATAAAGGCTTAACTAACATATAAGCATAGTCCAAAGCTATGCTTATTTTTTATGTCAAAATCAATTTTATTTGCGAAATCTCAACAAAAAAATTATTCCACAGAAAATAAAGTTATAGGAAATGGTATTTTCCCTTGACGGTATGGGAAAAATATGATATGATAAAAAGAAAAAAGGAGGGACACGCATATGCAAAAAATAAACAGCAGCTGGTGGAAAGCGTTGCTCTTTGGGCTTGCGTTAATTATCGGCTATAAGCTGCTGGACAACGTTCCCAAAATCGTAGGCTATGTGCGTGCCGTTGTTGATATTTTAACGCCGTTTTTTATCGGCGGAGCGTTGGCGTTCTTCCTACATAAGCCTGTGAATAAGGTGAACGGCTGGATACAAAAAACGCCTGCCGCCTTTGTGAGGAAGCGGTCGATGACGTTGGCACTGACGGCAGTATATGCTGTATTCCTCGTTGCTATTTACTTTTTCATTCGCTTTTTTGTGGAAGCGATTTACGAAAACATTGCAGAAATCATTGCAAACTGGGAAGCGATTTCCGCACGCAGTATGGAAATTTTCAATCATGTGGATATCCCCCAGAAACAGGAATGGCTGGATAAAATCAATGAGTTTCTTACCCATTTGTTGGAAACGGAAGTGCTTTTAAAGGCGGGACACATCGTGGGCGGTGTGGCAAGCTCGTTGGTGTCCGTTTTCACCGGGGTCATTATTTCGATTTATATGATTTCGGAAAAGGAATCCCTAAAAGCACTCTTAAAGCGTGGCTTGCAGGTGATTTTTCGGCCTTTGCGTGCTGCCAAGGTACAGCTTTATACCCGTCGCCTTTCGGATATGTTTTATTCGTATTTTACCGGGCTTGCAATGGATGCCATAGTGGTCGGTGCGATTTCAACGGTATTTTATATCATTTTTGATGCCCCCTATCCATGGCTTTTGGGTCTGATTGTTGCTGTGGGGAATATGATTCCCTTCTTCGGCCCCATTGTGGCGGCGTTGGTGATTGGACTTGTATGTCTTGTAGCACTCGGCCCCACGCAGGCACTATGGGTACTTGTATTCCAGCTTGTACTGGGTCAGCTGGACGGGAATCTGCTTCAGCCGAAAATTTTGGGGAATTCCGTAGGAATCAGCCCCTTTTGGGTTATATTCTCCGTTGTATTCTTCGGCGGCATCTGGGGACCGTTCGGAATGCTGTTAGGCGTTCCGCTTGTGGCGGCTATCCGCATGATGGTTCTGACGCCCATCGGATTTACAGAGTAAAAAAGCTTTTTTGTTCACGCAAAAAGAGGCTGCGACAAAATTTATTCTGTCGCGGCCTCCTTTTAATTATTTATGCAACCCAGTTTAATCCCATAATTGCCTGATCTACAATGTGGGTAAATATAACATTTACCTTATCTGTGAAAACGGTACGGTCATAGCTATCGGGCAGATACACATTCAGTACATTCATTATTTCACTACGCACTTTTTCTTTTGGCTGTTCATCTTTTTCCCAGCCCACGATAAACAGCTCGCTTTTTTTAGATATAAGCGTATTATATAACTCTTTTGCGGCAAGCTTAACTTTTTTGTGTTCAGCTTTTGTAAGCTTATCTTTTTGCAGAAGGTCATATATTTCAAGCTCCTGTTCCGAAAGCTCTTCCTTTATGTGCCGTTCTTCTTCGGCTTTCAGCTCTTCCATAAACTTAATGAGCTTTTTGTAAAATTCGTCATTTTGAGCACCGCCGGCATTATACTCATCAATGATATTTCTGAACCTTTCGGCAAATGCACCACGGGTTATGTTTTGCTTCATCATCTGTGTAAGCTTCTTTTCAATATAACTACGCAAATCGGAAATTTCAAGATTTTTATATTTAATTTTTTTGAAATTCTCTTTTAGTTCATCAATATCAAGCTTTGATAAATCAATCTCTTCACCCGTAACAATCAAACCGTCATTATTGCCTTCCTCTGCAATAACACTTTGATCCAAAAGCATATTTATCTTTTCTTTTGCCTTTTCGAGCTTATCAGGGCGAATTTGTCCGTCTATGATACCCTTTAAATAAAGAATAGCATCTTTGTAGTCAGACTTGAAATCCATCTTGAATATATCGGGACGCAAAGCCTCATATAGAATATTTATAGTGTTTGCATAAACTCTGAACTCATTTCTTGTTTCATCATTTGAAACTATTTTATCCGCAAATTCTGCAAATTCGGAAAGGTTTTCAAAAACATCATCCGATTCTGTTACCCTTGATAGATCAACATCATGTGCAAGGCAAAAGCCTTTTGCTTCTTCAACGGCTTCGAGCAACAGCTCATAGAGCTTGTCGATTTCCTTAACGGGTACATCATCACTGTCATCGGAAGCATAGTCAACCAATGCTCTTTTTAGTGATTTGAATACATCAAGATAACCGATAACCGTTCCGTTTTCTTTGCCGGGGAACACCCTGTTTGCACGGGCTATCGTCTGCATCAGCGTATGCCCCTTCATAGGCTTATCCAGATAAAGGGTAGAAACAGAAGGGGCATCAAAGCCGGTCAGCCACATTGCGCATACGAAAACAAGCTGAAGCGGATGGTCAGGATTTTTGAAATTATCCTCAATATCAAACCCGTTTTCATCAACCTTGTTCATTCGTTCACGATGATATTTAACGGATAATCCCTCAAGGTTAAATCTTTCCTCTTCCTTATCCTCCTCGCTGATTACAACCGCCATTTCTACACTTCGCATATAATCTACAATTTTTTTTAGCTCGTCACGTTCGGCTTTGTCCTTTGATTTAACTATTTGTGAATTAAGCTTTTTGATTTCTTCCTTCCAATAGTGCTGTACTTTATCATACATCTTTACAGCGGTAAACTTATCAATGGAAATTACCATACCCTTTCCTAAAAAACCTCTTCGTGGGAAGTGGTACGCAATATGCTGTGCAATTTTTTCAAGACGGTCATCACGCTTTATAATTTCAAGCTCTTTTGCATAATGATTTTCAAGTCTGCTTTGCTCGGCGGGTGAAAGATTTTCTTCTTCAAGAATTTCCGCAAAATCAGTATCGAGATAATCGTTTTCCAGACGAACCTCCTTCATTCCGTTGATATAATAAAGCGGAACAGTTGCATTATCCTTAATGGATTCAGCAAAGTTATATTCGCTTACATAATCTCCGAACCATGAATTTGTAAGCCGTTTTGCACCTAAAAGCGGTGTTCCCGTAAATGCAAGATACTGTGCGTTGGGAAGGCCCTTCCGCATATTTTCCGCTAAATCCTTATATTGCGTTCTGTGTGCTTCGTCAACAATTACAATGATGTCATCACGCTCTGATAAAACAGGATATGGCTTTCCTTTATCATACTTAAATTTATGTATAAGTGTAAACAGAATGGATTTGTTTGACTGAAGCGCTTCACGAAGCTTTGCACTGTTTGCGGGGCGTACCTTTTCGTCCTTTGACATAAATTCCGCACGCCAGAAATTTTTCCATATCTGTGTATCCAAATCCTTACGGTCTGTTACGATAAGGAAGGTGAAATTTCCTGCCAGCTTACGCTTGATTTTTCTTGCAAGCATAACCATTGAGTAGCTTTTTCCGCTTCCCTGTGTATGCCAGAACACACCAAGCTTGCCATCGAGGTTTTCTCGATTTTGAAATGCTTCAAAAGCATTGTTTACGCCTAAATACTGATGGTTTTTAGCAATAATTTTTGTACGCTGTCTGTCATAGATAATAAAGTTTTCAATATAATCAATCAGATTTTGTTTTCTGAGTAATCCATCTATAAGATACTCTAAACTAATTGCATTTTCACGAATTTTTGCCCTGTCGGGATTTTCCTTTTCGTCATCTGTTTTCAGCCATTCAAAGAAATGCTCATAGCCTGCCGAAAAGCTACCGAGCCTTGTTTCCGTTCCGCTTGACAGCACACAAATCTGATTGAAATTAAAAAGATAGGGTATATCCTTTAAATAGTTTTTCAGATTGTTGTCATAAGCATTTTTTACAGATATATTTGAATTTTTAAGCTCAATAAATACAAGCGGCAGTCCGTTTATGTATAGGATAAGGTCAGGCCGTCTCCAATGTACCTCGCCTCTTATCCAAAGCTGTGATACAACAGTAAAATCATTGTTTGTCGGTGTGTCAAAATCAATTACCTTTAATACATCAAGCTTTTTTCTGCCGTCCTGCTCAAATTCCACCTGTATTCCGTTTTTTATCTTTTGATAGTTCTGATAATTCATCTGCATAAGGTCTGCTGTCAAGGGCGTTTTTGCAAGCGCGTCCGCAGTTTTTTCTATTACCTCTTTCGGAATAGCAGGATTGATGTCAATCAGACTTTTTAAGAGTACATCACGCAAAACAACCTGTTTTTTATCCGTTCGCCCACTTCCGTCAGGAAGCGTCTCCGGCTCTGCTGTCATACAGCTTATAGAATTGTAGCCATTGGCTTCGACAAGCATTTTAATAGCAGCTTGTTCTATGTTGTCTTCTGATATGAAGTTAGGCATATTTACACCTCCAGTTTTCCACTCATAAGCCGTGGTAAAAGTAAATCTCGTTGTTTGATTAGATTTCTGTTTTGTAAAGCCAAATCATCTTTTAGTTTAAATATCTGCTTTACCTTACCATCAAACTCGTCCATAAGATGTTTTGGAGGAAGCAATACATCTCCTTTTCGATGAAAATATTCAAACTTAAAGTTTATAATGCCTGTTGATTGTAATTGGAATTTATCAATTATTCTTGTGTTATATAAAAATTGCATCCAATAATAGTAGTAAATTGGTGATATGACATTAACATCACATCGTAGCTGTTTACAAAAACTTGCACAAATAACCTTGTCGGATAAAGCGTTCAAAAAATCAGGTGTAACTATTAAAGTCCTTCCAACCGGCTGTTCTTGCGTACCTCCGGACACTTCAAGCACTATATCCCAAGGCTCTAATTTTCGAGCCTCATAATTGGATTTTTTGTGATAACGATATGGGCAAGTTGACCAATCTCCGTTATTGATTTTAGGGAAATCTGTTCCCCTTATTACATAAGCATCACAAGGGTAACTAGTTGATTCATCATCTTCGCCCCAACCGCCGCCAATATAATAACTTAATACATCGCTCATTTTTACAACATCAAATTTTTCAGGAATATGACCTATAGCAGAATCTTTTAGTTTTACATTTTCGTAGCCGGGAAATCTAAAACGAACAAACCATTCTTTATATAATTCCTGTGCCGCTTTTTCAAGCAAGTCAATTCGTTTATTGTTATTTTCAATTAAATCGTCATAAGCAGATAAAATATCAGCAATTCTCTTTTGAACAGGTAAATCAGGTAGTATTATTTTAATCTTCTTTAGATCTTTTATTGGCAATTGCGGTTGTGCACTACCAGAACTATATAGTTTGATTAACGATTGTGCAATAGGTGATTTTATGTATTGATATAAGTAACCAACATCAAGTAATTCTTCATTGTTTCTTATGATTACCATACCTGAATTTATCCTGATATTATCAAAAGGTACATTTTTGTTGTAATATGCTACATTTCCGACAGTTCCACGGGTGGTTAATACAATATCTTCTTTAGACAATTTCCCTTTTCGTAACAATTTATCTTTTTCTATAGAAATAAATTGATTAGAAGAAAAGTCAAATCCATTTCGTGTAACATTTCCAGTATTTAAAAACAAACAATATCCATCATCCCGAAATTCTTCTTGTTTTGGATAATTTGAACCTCGGTCACCATCTATAATTTCACAAACTTCTCCCAATCTTTTTTCTTTCCATTTGTTCATTAAAACAACCCTTTCAAATTCTCTGCAATCTTCTTTTCAAGTTCATGTGCTTCTACATTTAAACTTTCAAGTTCTGCATTAAGACCTAACATTTCTGCTTTAAATTCTTCTTCAGTCATTCCGTCATCTTCAATAACAACGCCTACATAACGACCGGGATTCAAAGAATAATCTTGGTCTATGATACCGTCTTCACCCTCAAGCTTCGCAGCCTTGCAAAGACCGACAACATCAACATATTTGCCTTCGGGAAATCTCTCTGTAAGCCATAAAATGTTATCTATAAAATATATAATTTCGTCAGAAATTTCCTTTAATTCCGAATGCAATCCAAAGCACTCCGTTGCTTTTTTATGAAGCTTTGTTTCATCATCTGCATCGTGGTGAATTTTTCGATCGATTATGTGCAATTGTTCCCATAATTCATCGGTGTTTTTATTCAGAAGCTCCTTTTGTATATCAAGGTCAGAAAGTTCCGTTATTTTTGATTTGAACACTTCACAATCAAAATCTTTTAAGCCCCAATAGGCTTCAATCGTATTTTTGCATAAATGAGAATCATCTTCCAAAACAAACGCACAATATTTTCCGCACTCGACGGCTAATGCAAATATTTTCTCTGAGAACGCCTTTTTCTTCGTTTCATAATCCTTCATGAATGTTAAGGCAGATGTTTTATACTCATCAATTAATGCAGTAAATTCTTCTGTTTTGCCCTCGTAAAGCCTTGAAATAATTGCAAGGTTTTTAATCTGTTCATCGGAGAATTTTCTATGTGCTCTGTCTACCTGTGTGAAAATATTTCTGGCATCTATAAACAAAATTTCATCCTTGTTTTTCTTGGAAGCGTCAAAAAACCAAAGTGTAGCCGGCAGTGTTACGGTGGAGAACATATTTGACGGCAGTGTTACCATCTGGCTGATAATTCCGCTTTCGATAAGCCTTGTCCTGATTTCTTTTTCGCTGTTTCCTGCATCCGAGGCAGAGTTTGCCATAACAAGAGCCGCTCGTCCCCTGCCTTCTTTTAGGGAGGTTCCGAACATATTTATCCAGAGATAGTTTCCGTTTGGCACAGTTCCGCCTTCGCTCTTTTTACTCTTTGATTTATTCTGCGGTACACCGTATGTATTAAATCTCGGCTGGTCTTTAACATCTGCAAGCTCTATTCCGTCAACGTTAAACGGGGGATTTGCCATAACATAATCAAATCTACCGAAGCAGTCATAGGGATCGCTGTAATAGCTGTTTGCCTCGGTTATCGTTCCCCTTATGTTGTTAAGCACAAGGTTCATTTTAGCAAGCTTCACGGTTTGAGCCGTTTTTTCAACACCATATGCTCGAAGGTTTATATCCTTCCCCTGTGCTTTATGCCTTGCAATATAGTGTGCAGCTTGAACAAACATGCCGCCGCTTCCGCAGGCAGGGTCAAAAATCTCGCCGTCTGTCGGAGCGAGCACCTCAACCATATAGCGTACCACTGTTGACGGTGTAAAGAACTCACCGCCGCCCTGACCTTCGGCCAGTGCAAATTTACCGAGGAAAAATTCATATATTTCTCCGAAAATATCAATGCTGACATTATCGGGAATATCCTTAAAGGTTTTCAAAAGCTTTTTGACAACATTCTTTCCCTCTCTGCCGTCTACGGCATAATATTCATCCTTGGGAAGCGTATCGTCAAGCTCCTTTGTATATTTCTCGATTTCGGTCATTGCTTTTTTGACCTTTTCGGGAATGTTTTCATTCTCTGCAAGATTTAAAAGATAATCATATCGTGCTTCATCCGGAAGATAAAATCCGCATTTTTCAACGGCAATTTCGCTGAGTTTTCTTTCCATGCGGGTGTTTTTAAGCTTGTTATATTCTTCCGTTATTTCCGCTTCATACTGTTTATACTTTTGCTCCGCAAAGCGAAGAAAAATGAGCCCTAAAATCGGAGTTGCATATTCAGATGATTTCAAGCCCGAATCCGCCCTTAATGTATCGGCAGACTGCCACAATGTATCTTTTAAATTTTTAAGCTCCTTATCCGTCATTTTTCTGCTCCTTTACATCCTTATTACCTTAAACTCAAATGTTTTTCACGCCATAGGCTCTTGCCAAATCGGCACGGCTTCCCAGTATACTGCACCGTCGCTGACGGTAAGGCGAATACCGCCCATTGCAACACTGTCATCGAACAGGGAGGCGGCAGAAAGGTGGGAGACTTCTGCTACCGTAAGATAACGGATGCCGTTTTTCTCCGTCATGCCCATTTCGGCACCGGGACTTACTACAAACACCTCTACACCCTTCATACGGAGTCTTTCGGTTATCAGCCGCTCAAACAGGGCGGCTTCTTCGCTGTCCGGAAAATCGGAGAGGGGAGCAGAGAGCAGGAAGAACACATTTTCCGCTTCTGTTTCGGCAAAGATTTCCATACAATACTGCCACTGCCGTGCATCCCGGGCACGGATGCCACCGTCAGCCGATAGAGTTACAAACAGGCTGTTCTCGATTTCCGTGGCAGAAAATCGGCTGACCGGCAGGGGGAAATCACTTTCGTATGTACCGAAGGTATAGACGTTTTCCCCTTCCTCGCACATCGCTTCAAGCTGTGCCCCCGTCAGAATGTCCAGGCAGCTTTCTTCCGCCGGCTTGCCCGGCAGGAGAAGAATGTCCACGCCGTCCTCCGGCTTTTCCGCCGCAAGGGGTGCAGGGGTGGGCAGTACTTCGATATCCGCAAAACCGCGAACGCCTTCGCAGGAGACAGTCACCCGGCAGATGCCGCTGTGAGCAGGATAGAAAACGTTACCGTCAAAGGTGCCGTCGTGAGAAGTGTAGCTAATCTCTTTGTCAGCGATATATACGGGGTTATGGAAGGCATCAAAGGCACTTAAATATAGATGTGCCGCACCGTCCTCCGCTACAGGACCGCCGTCCACACCGATTTCCAACGTGGCAAGCTTGCCGGTCTCGCCCACATATCGGATGCCCAGGGCTGTGGCAACGGACCGAAGGGAGCCGTCCGACAGTGTATTTACCACCCGGAGCTTACCGGTGGTGCCCTCTCTTGCCACCATGGTGGTACTGCCGCCGCCGTCTAAGTTGATTGCCGAATAGGCACCGAGGGAGAGCATAAAGTCGGCAAGTGCCGTCTGGGTCATACCGGCAGTGGCGGCTTGCCGACCGTCTACGGCAACAAGATACAGCGTTTCCCCTTTTTTATCCACGCCCACTGCCGTGCGGGGGTGACTGCCGGACACTACATTGGTAAAAGTGGCACGCTTTCCATTTTCCACCAGTACCGAACCGCCGCCGATGGCGTTACGGATTTTGCCGGGATCGGGCGTAATTGTATAGGAAAGAACAATTTCGTCTCCGGGGGCAAAATTATCCACAAGGAATGTGCTGGTTTTTGTGGATGTGGCAAGCACGAACCCATTTTCAGGTACTTCCACGCCGTCCATATCCTGTCGGATTTCCTGCACAACGCCGTCCACCGCCACAAGCTCGGAAACGCCGTCATGACTGCCCGGTGTGGTCTTGCCCCACAAAGAGGTATATAAGACCATGGATTCCATGGAATGGTATTTATTGATATGAATGATTTCCGCTTCATAGCCCTCCGGTGAGGTGACAGTGAGGTGCATATCCAGATAGTCGGTCAACACGGCACCATCCTCGTCTTCCATAAGTACGGCAAGACCGGGGTCGTGGGCGGGGGAGGAGATGATTTCCCCGTCCGAAACGGTAAAGCCTAAAGGGGTACCCTCCCAATTAAAGAAATCGCCGTTTATGGCGGCAACAACCCCTGCTTCCTCCGCCATGGAAAGCACAGAGGAAAGATGCCGGATGCCGCGGCTGTCATACAGCGTCTTAAGAGAAAGACGGTCGCTTGTTAAATCCATTTCCAGAATATGTGTACGAAGCCACCCGTCAGAAGAAAACTGTACGTCCTGAATAAGCCGTAAGCCTTCTGTAACGGTGGTCTCTTTTTTTTCACTCCAGATTTCCGCACCGCTGACCGGAATAGCGAGGAGGCAGGCGGTGAGAAGGGAAAGAATTCGTTTTTTCATGGCTGTGCCCTCCGTTTTTTGTCGAAAAAATAACATTATTTATAGTATAGCACATTTTCGGAAAAGATAAAAGAGGAAACCGTAAGTTTGCAAAATTTACTGTAATTTTTGAAAATTTTTACGGTGGCAGGATAGAATTTAGTAAACCTGGTTTTTTGCTATAAATACGCACTTTTGAGTTATCCACATATAGAGGGAAAAACAGGTGAATACCCTGTGGATAATGTGGATAACTATTTGGATAACTTGATAAAACGCAAATTTTCTGTGGATAACTTTTAGAACACTATACAGGAATAATTTCCTTTTTCTGGAAATAGGTTTACATAATTCTTTTAATATTTTTGCAAAAAAAACCATTCGACAAAAGTAGTGCTTTTTTGAGGAAGGATTTTCCGAAAAATGGACGAATACTCTTCATAACTGTAAAAAATTTCCAGAAAAGTTTAAGGGGGAGAGAAAAATGGATATTATCTGTAAAATCACAGGGCGGGCCATGGTGGCAATCCTAAAGGGGGAGCTTGATCATCACAATGCAGCACAGGTACGGGAGGAGCTGGAAAGCCGATTTTCCGCCGCCGGAATGCGGAATCTGATTTTTGACCTTTCCGGACTGCATTTTATGGACAGCTCCGGGCTTGGGATTTTAATCGGACGGTACAAAACGGTTTCGGCACTGGGGGGACAGACGCGGATTGCCGCACCGTCTGAACAGGCGGACAAGCTACTCCGCCTTGCAGGCATATACAAAATCATACCTGTTTATGAAACGCTCACGGATGCGGTGGCAGGACTGTAAGGAGGAAAGAAAATGGAAAACAGAGTGAAAATTATTCTGGATGCCCGGTCGGTAAACGAGGGCTTTGCACGAGTGGCGGCGGCGGCCTTCGCCGCCCGGCTCGACCCTACGGTGGAGGAGCTGGCGGATATTAAAACCGCTGTCAGTGAAGCAGTGACAAACGCCATCATTCATGGGTATGAAGGGCGGTACGGTCGGGTGGCAATGGAAATGACGGCAAGCGGGAATCTGCTTACCATATCCGTTTCCGATAAGGGACGGGGGATTGCGGATATCAAGCAGGCTATGTGTCCCTTATATACCTCGAAGCCGCACCTGGAGCGAAGCGGCATGGGCTTTACCGTCATGGAAAGCTTTATGGACAGTCTACAGGTTTCTTCCCGGGTGGGGGAGGGAACACGGGTCGTTATGACAAAGCGGATTCATGGATAACAGTACATATGCGGCTATACGGGCCGCCCAAAGCGGCGATGCTGCCGCCTTGGAGAGGCTGACAAAAGAAAACACGCCACTGATTCGGAGCATTATTCATCGGTTTCGGGGCCGTGGGGCAGAGGAAGAGGACCTGTTTCAGCTGGGTGCAATCGGCTTTATCAAGGCAGTCCGTGCCTTTGATACAGAGCGTGGACTGCAATTATCAACCTATGCGGTACCGATGATTATGGGCGAAGTACGGCGGCATCTTAGGGACAGTGGAATGATTCGGGTCAGCCGGAGCGTGAAGGAGCTGGCCGGGCGGGCGGCGACGGCGGCACGTACCCTTTCCGAGGAAGCAGGACAGGAAGTACCACTTTCACAAGTGGCGGCACATCTGGGCGTAGAACCCGAAGAAATTGCCGCTGCCATGGAGGCGGTACATCCCCCCGATTCTCTCCAGAGACCCATCGGAACCGGGGAAGGGGTTTTGTCCGACATCATAGAGGGCAGTGAGGATATTGCAGAAAAAACCGCGGAACGGGTAACGCTGTTGCGTCTTCTGGATACAGGGAATCCTATGGAAAAAAACGTCATTGTCTGTCGGTATTTCCGCGACAAGACCCAGAGCGAGACCGCCCGGCTTTTGGGACTGAGTCAGGTGCAGGTATCCCGAATGGAAAAGAGGGCGATTGCAAGGCTTCGGAATCTGATG
The DNA here is from genome assembly GCA_015068765.1 of Oscillospiraceae bacterium. Classification (GTDB taxonomy): domain Bacteria; phylum Bacillota; class Clostridia; order UMGS1883; family UMGS1540; genus SIG447. Next base: position 17,515 of record SVJY01000020.1, on the reverse strand, counting down.
GATTCCGGCACAACCGTCTGACAAAAATACGTTTGGAAAAATTTGAAAAAAGACTTGACTTTTTCGCGCAATCGGTGTATACTTATATTGTTGCTAAAAAGCAACAAGAAAGGAGGCGTTATGTCGGACAGAAAAACGTGTATACTTTGCGACGCAGAGGAATGTCTTACCACTCTCGGACAGCTCTGCCTTTGTACGGCTTGCCGGGCACAGCTTTTGCAGGATGCACTGGCATTTGCAAAACGGAATACAACGAGAGGAACGCTGTATCATGCGGCTTTCACCTATCTATGGGAACGTTTTGCAGAGGAAACAGAATTTGAAAGCATTAAGGAGGCATGAGATGTATCAGAATGAAGTTATAGAAAAGAAAGTATCCTTTAGAAATGAATTGCAGGAAATGATTGACCGGGCGATCGCACGTGCCGTACAGGCCGGCGTGCAAAGCGTAAGACAAAGCGGCACACGTACCGGTCGGGAACGGGTAGAACGTCTATTGTATGCGAGAAACGGTTTAGAAATTCTGATTACGTCTCTGGAGGAGGAATTGGCAGTCTGCCCGGAGGCAGAACCGGTATCCTCTATGGCGTATGAAAGAACAAAGAATAAGGTGGTGCACCTTCTTCCTTCCGGGGAAGCACTCGGTATACCGCAGAAAAAGGCGGACATGGAAGCACTTTTAATACGAAACCGGCTTGCGGTAAAGCGGATCGATAAGGCGGTTGCCTCCCTTGCTGATGACCCTTATTATGATATTCTATCTCTCAAATATAAAGAAGGTATTGCAGAGGAAGAGATAGCCGAGCGGCTCTGTTGTGACCCGTCCACGGTACGAAGAAATAAAAACCGACTTTTGGAACGGCTTGCTGTCATCTTTTTCGGCATTGATGTACTATAGAATGAACGGAGCTGTCTCGCTAAAAAAGTGAGACAGCTCCGTGATTTATACCGTAGTTACTCTGTTTCGTGCACTTCTTCATGCCCTGTCAGAATTTCTAAAAGTGCGGCATAGGTTTTCTGGGGATTTTCCCGGAAGCGACGGCAAACCTCCCGTGCCGTTTCCTTTCCGCCTACGCTCATGTGGATGTCCAGAAGCGGAAATCCGCTTTCCCGTATGGACAAATCCGCCGCATAGGAAAGCTCATTTAGGGGACGGTAGGTGGCCGAAATATCGGCTTCGCTTCGTTCCTTTTTCTTATAGGCCCGGATCGATAACAAAAGCTTTTCCCGAACTGACACCGGGATTTTCTTCATATACGCATCGTAGGCTTCCTGGCCGTGTGCAGTGAGAAAGTAGAGACGGAGCCCACTGTGCCGGTCCACCTCCACAAGCCGCATTTCGACAAGCTCGTCCAGATACTTCTGCATGGTAAAATAGTCCACAAATTCGTAGTCCATGAAAATATCGGTAATCTGTCCGTTATCAATCGCCTCACTAAAATTGCGGATAATATACATAATAATCAGCTTGACTTCCGAAGGGTCCGTAAAAGTATACACGTTACATACTCCTTATATTCCGTATGTCGCTTCCGTAAAAATGCAGCTTCACATAATGCCCTAATATCCGGGAAAGCATCCGTTCGGAATAGACGCGGCCAATGTCCGATAGGGATAGATTCGTGCTGATAATGGTGCTTTTTTCTGCCAGAATCCGGCCGTTTACGACAGAGAAAATGTCGGCTTCGGTCATGGAATTCATAAATTCTGTACCCAAATCGTCAATAATCAGTAAATCCGCTTTTAAAAGCTGTGCCTTCAAAACGGATCGGGTTTCCGACTCATTTCTGCCAAACCGGGCATCGGATAAAAGCTCCACAATCTGTCCGGCACTTTGGTACAGCACGGAGATGCCTCTCGACAGAAGGTCATTGGCAATGGCACTGGAGAGGAAGGTTTTCCCAAGACCGGAATTGCCATATAAAAGCAAGCTGTCGCTGTGCTTTTCAAAATTCACCGCAAAGTGGCGGCAGGTATTTAAAATACTTTCCATGTTTTTCCGGGGCGAAAGCGTATGCCCCTCCATGGGCGTATCGGCATACAGACGGATATCAAAGGTATCAAAGGTTTGCTTAAGAAGTAGCTTACCCATACCGGATTCCGCCGTCATTACCTCGGATAAAAGAGTGAGATAACAGCTGCAAAGCTTGCCGTCGTGCATACCGGTATCCTTGCAGTGGATACAGGTATAGGGAACATCCAGATAGTCGGCACCAAAGCCGGCTTCCCGGAGAAGCATCCGTTTTTCGGCGGTAAGCTTTTCCGTTTCCCGTGCATAGCTCTCTGCGACGGATTCCGGCGTACCCACACCGTCCCAGACTGCGGAGAGCATCCGCATTCCGCCGCCGAAAATGGCATTGTCAATCTCCAAAATCCGGGGGACGGCACGGTAAACCTCTGCCTGCCGGGCGGAAAGAAGAGACTCCCGGTTCTTTATGCGTTCATGAAATTTTTTATTTACGCCGGCGAGGCTTCTCTCATCCATGTTCCTTTATCCTTTTTTCCAGCGCACGGCGTTCGATTTCTTCAAAATCGTAAACGGCCGTTTGCTCATAATCCAAAAATTTATTATTTTTTTTCGGCTGCGTCTTCGGCACGGCGGCCGGTGCTTCGTCCCGGACAAGGTCGGCAATGGAATAAATGCCCTGTTTATGCCAGGACTGCAAGATGGCATTTATGTATGGGAAGGAGGTGTGACCTGTGGCAAGCACCGCCTTCTCATAGGCTGTTTTAATCATTTCCTGGGGCATCTGCATTTCTTCGGTCCACTGGAGAATGTGTGCATATTCCGCATCGGATAAATCCCGACCTACAATGCCTAAGATACGCTTGTATTTCCGGGAAAGCTTGGCACGCTTATCTGCGTTTTGCAAATGCTGTTCAGCCCGTTCGATGGTGTTTATGCCCTCGTCTGCCCATGCAATGGCAATTTTTTCCGCATAACGCATACTGTATTTTTCTAAGGCCGCGCAGTGCTCTAAAAGCATCATGATGACCTCAAGCGGCAGCTTCAGCCAATCATAGAAGCTGAGCAACGTGGCGGTTTCGGCAGTTCCAAGCGTTTTGCCGAAAACATTCTGGGCAAAATCCACAAGCATCGCCTTTTTTCGGTCTGTTGTTATAGCGGAGGCAATATCCTGTGCCTTATATTGGGGCTTTTCCTGTACCTGGGGCGGGGCGGGGGTTTCCATGGTCAGATCCACAAATTCAATACCGCCTTCTACGCCACGGCGGATGACACCCTTTTTCTCCCAGTATTTCCACGCCTGCACCACGTCCGACTCCAGAAGGTCCAGTGCCTGGGCAATATGGGCATTATCTGGCTTTGTACCCACGGCATAGCATAGCCGGAGACCGTAAAGATATACCTTTACGAAGGTAGCATTGGCCTTTGCCATATATTTATCTACAAAAATGCTGGCCACCGGAAATGCCGGCAAACCAGCCGCACCGGAAATTCTGTAATTGACCATGGCCCCTCCTTGTACCGATTTTTTTCGTCTTAAAAGGGCGACCGCAGGCCGCCTGACATGAATATTATAGCAGTTTCCAAAAGAAAATACCAGTCTTATTTTTACAAAATGGTTACAAAAGGGCTTGTCTTACCATGGGTGGTGTATCATAAAAATTTCCAATCCAAATCTTGCGGCTTGTGTGAATAAGTTCACAGGAAAAAAAGAAGGCATACAGATAAGTAAATAAAAGTACGTTTCCTTCTTGACAATTCCGTTCTAAAAATGTATAATATAAGCTGGAAGTCAATAAGGAATTTTTTACCTTATTGACATAAATCTTAAGGTAAGTTTAAAATAAAGGATGATTTGCGTGAAAAAATTAGGTTTAAATGAAATTCGGGAGAAATTTTTGCGTTTTTACGAAACGAAGGAGCATCTGCGTCTCCCCAGCTTTTCGCTGGTGCCGCAAAACGATGCCAGCCTTCTTCTGATTAACGCCGGTATGGCACCCTTAAAGCCGTATTTTACGGGGAAAGAGGTGCCGCCCCGCAAGCGTGTTACCACCTGCCAGAAGTGTATCCGTACCCCTGATATTGAGCGGGTGGGCAAAACGGCACGGCACGGCACATTTTTTGAAATGCTGGGGAACTTCTCTTTCGGCGATTACTTTAAAAGAGAGGCAATTACCTGGGCATGGGAATTTGTGACCGAGGTTATGGAAATGCCCGTGGACAAGCTGTGGGTTACCGTGTATCTCGATGACGATGAGGCCTTTGATATTTGGACGAAGGAAATCGGGGTAGCGCCGGACAGAGTGGTCCGTATGGGCAAGGAAGATAACTTCTGGGAAATCGGTACGGGTCCCTGCGGCCCCTGCTCCGAGATTTACTTTGACCGGGGTGAAGCGGCAGGCTGTGGCAGTCCCGACTGTAAGCTTGGCTGTGACTGTGACCGGTTTGTAGAGTTCTGGAACCTGGTATTTACCCAGTTTGACAAGGATGAGGACGGTAACTATAACCGCCTTGCCCATCCGAATATTGATACGGGTATGGGTCTTGAACGTCTTGCCGCGATTATGCAGGGCGTGAACAATCTTTTTGAGGTGGACACAGTCCGAAACATCATGCTGGCAATCAGCGATGTGGCAGGGGTGAAATACGGCGAAAACGAAAAGTCGGATATTTCTCTCCGTGTCATTACCGACCATATCCGCTCCACCACCTTTATGATCAGCGATTCTATCGTGCCCTCCAACGAGGGGCGTGGCTACGTTGTCCGCAGACTTCTGCGGCGTGCGGCACGCCACGGTAAGCTTCTCGGAATCAAAAAGCCCTTCCTGCATGAAATTGCAGAAACGGTTATCCGAGAATCCAAGGAAGCTTACCCGGCACTTGTGGAAAAGCATGACTTTATCTGCGAGGTCATTCGTCGCGAGGAAGAACAGTTTGATAAAACCGTGGACCAGGGTCTCTCCATTTTGGGTGGCTATATTGACGAGCTGACCCGAGCGGGGGAAAAGACGCTTTCCGGCGAAAAAGCCTTTAAGCTTTACGACACCTTCGGCTTCCCCATTGACCTGACGGTTGAAATTCTGGAAGAAAAAGGTCTTTCGGTAGACGAAGAAGGCTTTAAAGCAGAAATGGAACAGCAAAAAACCCGTGCCCGTGATGCCCGTAAGGAAGGCGAGGGTGCAGGCTGGAGCGAGGATGTTTATACAAAGCTTGATAAGAGCATCAAAACCGAATTTGCAGGATACGATAACCGTACCTGTGAAGGCAAAGTGCTTGCCCTGGTGGCTGACGGCGTAGTATGTGACGCCATCGGCGAAGGGGAAACCGGCGTTGCTATTTTAGATAAAACCGTGATTTACGGAGAAAGCGGCGGTCAGGTTGGTGACTGCGGCCGTCTGCAAAATGGTAGCACCGTTGCCAAGGTCCGGGATGCAAAGAAGCTGCCGGACGGTAAGATTCTGCATTTTGTGGATGTGGAAAAAGGTGTATTGCAGGTGGGCGATACCTTGACAAGCAGTTACTGCGAAAAAACAAGACGCAGTACCATGCAAAACCACAGTGCAACGCACCTTCTCCAGAAAGCACTCCGTGAGGTTGTGGGTGACCATGTAACCCAGGCGGGCTCTTTCGTAAACCCCGAACGTCTCCGCTTCGACTTCCATCATTTTGAAGCTGTTACCCCGGCACAGCTGGCAGAGGTGGAAAAGAAGGTAAACGAAGCCATTTTGGCGGCTCTGCCCGTTGAAAAACGGGAAATGCCGCAGGACGAAGCAAAGAAGCTGGGTGCCATGGCACTGTTCGGCGAAAAATACGGCGATATTGTCCGCGTGGTAAAAATGGGCGAGTACAGCATCGAGCTTTGCGGTGGCTGTCATGTAAATAATACGAGCGAAATCGGTCTCTTTAAGCTGATTTCCGAAAGCTCTGTTGCGGCAGGCGTTCGCCGTATAGAGGGAATTACAGGTACAAGCATTCTGGCACTTTTAGCCGAGAAGGAAGCCGTAATCGGCGAGACGGCGGCGGCACTGAAAACAAGCCCCGGCGATATTGTGACAAAAGCCGCTGCGGCACTGGAAGAGGTTAAGAATCTCCAGAAGGCACTGGAGGACATGAAGCTGAAGAATGCAGGCGGTCAGATTGATGCACTGCTTGAGAGTGCGGCGGATGTGGACGGTGTACAGGTTGTTACCGGTAAGTTTGACGGGCTTGGTGCCGACGAGCTCCGTGCCATTGGTGATAAGGTAAAGGATAAGCTTTCTGCAGGTGTTCTGGTAATTGCAGGCACGCAAGACGGTAAGGTAACCTTCGTTGCCATGGCAACAAAGGATGCGGTGGCAAAGGGTGTTCATGCCGGAAACTTAGTCCGTGAGGTCGCAAAGATTGCCGGCGGCGGTGGCGGCGGTAAGCCGGACAGTGCACAGGCAGGCGGCAAGCAGCCCGAAAAGGCGACAGAGGCTCTCGCTACTGTTGCCGATACGGTGAAGAGTCAGCTGAAATAAGCGAAGGGAGAAACCGGAATGGATTGTCTTTTTTGCAAAATCATAAAGGGGGAAATTCCCTCGAATAAAGTGTATGAGGATGAGAAGGTATACGCCTTCCATGATATTAGTCCGGCGGCACCGGTACATGTTCTGATTATACCGAAAGACCATATTCCCTCGGCAAATGCACTGACGGAAGAAAATGCCCCGGTGGTGGGTCACATTTTCCATGTGGTCGCAAAGCTTGCTAACGAGCTGGGGATCGCCGAAGGTGGTTACCGTGTCGTTAATAACTGCGGCGAGGACGGCGGACAGACTGTTCAGCATCTTCATTTCCATCTTTTAGGCGGCAGAAGCCTTAATTGGCCTCCCGGTTAAGAGTGGTTTGGACACTTATTAAATTATAACAAACGGGCGATATCATGAGATATCGCCCGTCCTTTTGAAACAGGAAAGAAAGCTATTTTTTTGTAGCAATTACGATTCGCACCTTTCCGCCATCGGCGGCCGCCTTATCATAGTAGGCGGTGAGGGTATACGCATCGGTGGAAACATCGCCAACCTTCAGCTGCGAATAGGAGTAATCGCTTCCTTTGAGATAGATATCTGCATCGCTAATGTCGTACCGACTGCCGTCTGTATACCGGAGGTGGGAAGACTGAATGCTTTTCACCGTACCGCTAATCTCGGAAAGACGGGTCATGCTGTACAGCTTGCCGCCGGCATAGGTAAACCGAGCCGGTGCGTTTGAGCCGATCGAATAGGAAACGCCGCTTGTTTGATACGTTCCGGTGTTGCCGTCAATGATGTACTTATAGGAACCGGCAACCGTCATACCGGCGGAACGGTTCTGGGCACTGATTACCACACCGTAGGAATGAAGGTCACCCGTTACATCGGACAAAATCAGCTCGCTGATACGATTTTGGCTGTCCCGTGCCGCATAGAGAACGGCACTACTCAAAACAGTCACGCCGTCCAGCCTTTGGAGAAACACTGAGCCGGCACTGCCGCCGGTGTAGGGATCCGGCCCGTACACCTCTAAAATCTTCACCTGGGGAGAAAGCGGTTCTGTACCGAAAGTGAGGGTGTTGGCATCGATTTTTCCGGAAAGACCGGCACCCTCCGAAAGGGCGGCGGTAGCCTTTCCGTCCGAGAAGGAAAGGGTGACAATGCGATTGAGAAATGCATCATAATCCTTATCAGCTTCAAATTCATAGGTACTGCCGGCGGCATCCACTAAGGTGAGGGTGTAGCCGGAGTAGGCCTCGCCTAAATTGGATTCGTACAGCTTCGTGCCGGTTGCCGTTACAAATCCTGCCACCGCATTGAAAGAGCCGGCAGTGAGCACATCTGCCACGTCCCCTTCTCTGCCCAGAAGGAGCGTAACCGTATCCCCATAGGAGAAGGTGCCGCCCGTTGCCAGCTTGTGGAAGGCGGATAGCCCTTCGATGGCGTAGCTGGTGCCGGAAACATTTACAGATGAGGGTGTGTCCTTAGAAGGGGAAGCACTCTTGTATACACCGGTAATCTTGTCCGAATAGGCAAGAACCATATTCAGTGCCTCGGAATAGTAAAGAATGTCATAGGCTTCAATATCATCAAAAGATACACGCTGTCCGTCACGCATAATCGCCGTGGAAGCATTTATGGGGAACTGACTGCTCCACGCATCGCCCAGTACAGTGAAAGGACCTTCCACGCCGCCGGTGTCGAGAATCACATGGTCGACATCGCCGTCCGCATCATATACCACCCGGAGAATGTCGCCCATTTGGAGTGTGGCTTTGCTTAAAGCACCGGCCGCCTTATTATCTTTATACAAGGGAAGACCGTCTGCCAGCTTCACCTTCTCCATCGCACCGTTTTTATAGGCAATAATCCCGTCGGAGAGTACCGAGTAAACGGCATAGGATTTCGATGCCTGTGCTTTGGGGACAAAGGCAACAACCGTGTCGCCGTTTTCCAGATACAGCTCCCCGGTACAGCCGATCCAATCCGCCGAGAAGGCGGCATTTTTTTTGTATGTACCGGCGGAGGTGGAAACCTTGCCGCGAGGGACGGCGGCATCCTCGTCAGCGGTGGCGATGATCACCGTATCCTCTATGGAGCTAAAGCCCAGTGCCGTAAGGTACTGCTTTGTCTGCCCCTTTATATTTTGGTCCAGAAGATTGTTTAGGATTGTTACCGTGTCGCCTCGGGTAATGGGGGCGTTATAGTCGAGCGAAATCCCGTCGCAAAGCCCAAGATTTTCGGCAATTTCCATGTGTCCACGGGGCCAGGCGGCACCAAAATCACTGTTCTGATAGCCGAGAAGCCGCAGAAAAACGGCGGTGGCTTCCGCATAGGTGATGTAGTCATCGGGGCGGAAGGTGGAATCCAGATACCCGGTCACATACCCCTTTTGTGCCGCCAGATGAATATACGGGGCGGACCAGAGGGTGTGGGGCACATCCGCATAAGGCGAAACGGCAAGTGCACCGGAAACCGCCTTGCGGTTTTCAGAGGCACAAACGGCAACCTTGGTAAATTCCGCCCGGGTCAAATTGTTTTCCAGGCGGTAGGTGCCGTCCTCGTAGCCCTCGAAAATGCCCAGGCTGTCCAGAAGCAGCAGTGCATCGTCCTCTGCCGCCGCGGCAGAGAAGGAAGCGACAGATATAATGGCGGTAAGTAAAACCGCAGATATTTTTTTCAGCATTTTTGTTTGCTCCTTTCTTAGTCGTATCTGAGTGCATCGATGGGATTGAGGCGGGAGGCCTTTCGGGCCGGGAAAAAGCCGAAGCCGATACCGATCGCCGCGGAAACGGAGAAGGCAATTAAAATAGAGGAAACCGACAGGGTAAAGGGAATGCCGATGAGCCCGGCGATTACCGAGCCGCCGCCCATGCCGAGTGCGATCCCCAGAAGACCGCCGATACCGCTTGTCACGCAAGCCTCCACCAAAAATTGCCCTAATATATCCCAAGGAGTAGCCCCAAGAGATTTACGTATGCCGATTTCGCGGGTCCGTTCCGTGACGGAAACCAGCATAATATTCATAACACCAATACCGCCTACCAAAAGGGAAACGGCGGCAATACCGACCAGCATGGTCGTCATCATACCGATGAGCTTATTCAGCTCTTCAATGATAGCGGCCTGGTCAATCAGCGTATAATAATCGTCCGAATCAAATTTTTCCAGCAAAAAGCTTTCGAGAAGTGCATTGGTTGCGTCTATGGTATCCTTTGTTTTGGCACTGACGCTGTAGGTATTCACGTTACTGCCGGTCAGCTGTTTGGCAGTGGTGTAAGGAAGCAAAAGTACGTTGTCGCCACCGGAGGCGGTACTATTGCCGGTCTCCTCCAAAACACCTACGACCGTAAAATCAAATCCGTTCACCGTCAACGTCTGTCCCAGGGGATTCGCACCGTCAAAAAGCTCTTTGACAAGGTAGGTGCCGATAACGCAGTTTTTCGACCGTGCATCCACATCTGAAAAAGAGAGAGACCGCCCGGCCTGTAGGGTCTGCTGCTTGATTTCATCATAAAATTCGTTTACACCCGTAGCTTGCAGCGTAACATTGTTATTGCCGACCTTGGCCGCCACCCGGACGGAGAGGGAGGGAGATATATAACCGATAATGTCGGGGTGCTCGAGGGCCAGCATCTGCATTTCCTCCGGTGAAACACTGCGGTTTCCGCCACGACCGGAGATGTTTACGGTAATCAAATTTGCCCCCATATCCTCAAAGGTGGAAATAACGTAATTGGTAAGGCTGGACATCAAGCTGACAATGATGATAACAGCGGCAACACCGATGATGATGCCCAGCATGGTGAGAAAGGAACGCATTTTACTGGAAGCCAGACTTTTGAGGGCAAGACGTAGAGATTGCTGTATATTCACAGAAGGTCCTCCCTTCGTTCATCCGATGTGATTTTCCCGTCATAAATACGAATGACGCGGGGGATTTCCGCCGCTATGGAATTATCGTGGGTGATCAGCACGACCGTGGTGCCGTCCACGTTCAGCTTTTTCATAAAATCCAGCACCTCCCGGCCCGTTCTGGAATCCAGTGCACCAGTCGGTTCATCGGCAAGGATAACGGGAGGACGCCCGGCAAGAGCACGGGCAATGGATACACGCTGTTGCTGACCGCCGGAAAGCTGGGCGGGCAGTTTTTTCGCCCGGTCTGCAATGCCGACCCGGTCCAGTGCCTCCATGGCCATTTTCCGTCTTTCCGAGGAGGAAATACCGCGATATAAAAGGGGTAGCTCTACATTTTCCACAATATTCAGCTTTGGAATCAGATTGTATTGCTGGAAAACGAAGCCGAGCCGCTGATTTCGGATATGTGCCAGCTCCTTTTCGTGCATGGTGCTCACATCGGTGCCGTCCAGCTGATAAGTGCCGCTTGTAGGTACATCCAGACAGCCAATAATATTCATACAGGTGGATTTGCCGGAGCCGGAGGAGCCTACAATGGCGACGAATTCACCTTTTCCCACATGGAGAGAAATGCCGTCCAGGGCGTGGATTTCGCTGTCGCCGTCGGAATAAATTTTATAAACGTCTGTTAGCGTAATCAATCGGGTACCTCCTTAGCGTCGCATGCCGCTTGACATACCGCCCATACCGCTGGGCATACCACCCATACCGCCCATGCCGCCCATCATGTTGGTCGGGGCGTTCGGGGTAAACTGCATAGCCTTTGCGGCATCACCGGCAGATGTAGGCACAAGAATTTCGTCGCCCTCCGAAAGACCGGCAATCACCTCTATATTTGTACCGTCCGTGATGCCGGTTTCAATGCGGACGTAATGGAAGCCTTTCGGCGGTTCCTGTTGCAGAGTGTTTTCGGCCGCCTTGTTTTCCACATGTGTGCGGTCACTTTTAAAACGCTCTGTTTTTGTGGGGACATCGTTTGCAGACGACGGTTTTTCAGAGGCTGCACTATTGTCTGTGTGCCGCGGTGCTTCGCCTTTGACGGCGACGATATTCCCGCGGGAAATGGCTGAAGCCGGAATCATAAGAACATTCTCCCGGGATTCAATCACGATTGTAGCACTGACATTCATGCCGGGAATCAATTCGGAATTTTCCGCACCGTTTAAAGTGACCTTGACGGGGTAGGTGGTAACGCCGTTTGCGGTGATGCCGACAATGCTGACATTATCTACGTACCCTGTGAAAATTTGCCCTTCGATGGCATCCGCTGTCACGTGAACCTCCTGTCCCTCTTCAATTTCGATAATATCAAGCTCGTCGACGGACATTTCAAAGGTGAGAATGGAAAGGTCGGCAATAATCGCCATGGAGGAGGCGTTTCCGCCACTGCCGCTTTCTAATTTATCACCGGCTTTTACGCTTTTTTGAATAACCTTTCCTGAGATGGGGGCTTTGATTTTGTAGTCGTCCAGCTGGTCATAGGTGTTATTATAGCTGGAGATAGCATCGTTATAGGAAATGCGGCTTCGCTCAATACTCCGTGAGGTGCTTTGACTGTTTAGCACAAACAGAACATCGTCCTTTGTGACCCGGTCACCCAGCCGGAACGCAAGGTCGGTTACTGTACCGCCGGTCTTTGCCATAACAGTTGCCGTATTCGCATACGTAAGCGTGCCGGCACTGTTACAGGCGAATGTACCCACAGTGGCAGTGGCACTTGAGCCGTTTTGCAGACCGCCGGGATTATCTACGAGAATTTCCACACTGGTAACGGCAACGCCGATGCTGTTTGCCATACTGCCGCTGGCAACGCTCTTGACTGTACCCAAAAGGGTCTGGGACGGTGCGTTTTCCGAAACCACGGCAGCTGCGTCACCGGGATAGATGTGCTGTGCGTCGGAAGCGAGGAAATGGAGGGTTAACAGCATCCGATCAGACTGAATAATTTCCGCCACTGCCTTGCCGCCGCTAATTTCATCCCCCTCTTTTACGGAAAGAGAGGTAATGATGCCGGAAATAGGGGCCTTGACCGTCATGTTATCCAGTGTTTCCAGCGATTCCTCGTAGGAAAGCCGGGCGGTGGAAATGCTGGACTCGGCCCGTTCCAGATTATAGCTTAAATCGGAAGCGTCAATTTCGTAAAGAAGGTCATTCTCCGTTACGGTATCTCCCTCTTCAAAATGGTCTGCCAGGATTTCCCCTGTCACAAGAGAGCTGACGGTATACTGGTCGTTTGCCGCAATAACGCCGCTTCCCTCAATGGTGCGGATGATACTGCCCCGGGATACCGTAACCGTTGTTTGTGCCGCTACCGTATTCTTTTTCAGAAACGGTCGCAAAACAAAAAAGGCGAGAAGTATAACTGCAAGAATACATACGCCGAGAAGAATCCAGAACTTTTTGCCAAGATTTTTTCCCGGCTTCCTTTCTTTTTTAGCCATGAAACAATCCTCCATTTACAATAAATCCATTATACAATACTAAAAAAATCCACCACTGTCAAGGAACAATGGCGAGGATTTCCACTTTGTTAAAGGTAGGTTTACAAAATGTTCAAACATTAGAACCGGAAGGTAACAAAGAGACGGCCCTTCCGGCTTGTACCGCCGGTTTCCTCCAGAACAAACCGTCCTTTTCCCTGCCAGCGGACGCGGTCACCCACCGAAAGGAGCTTGTCACCCTTTACAAGGGGCAGATTGTTGACAAAAACCTTCTGTGCCCGTACCGCTTCTGCCGCCAGGGTACGGGAGACGGAAAAGGCGGCGGCGAGCACCGCATCGGCACGCATTGAGGCGAGTGATGCCGTTTTGTAAACCGGCTCGGTATCGGGGATGGAGAGGGCGGAAATCGGTTGTGTGGAAACAGAAAGATGTACCCGTCCCGCACCGGTGTAGTGGGTGGCAAAGAAATCGGCAAGAGAGGCACGGACAATAATCTGTGCACCGGTGTCTTCCACCAGAATGTCTCCCACGCCCGCACGGTCTACACCAAGCCCCAATATACTGCCCAGATAGTCTCGGTGCCCGGGCGGGTGCGTGTCCCGGTGGGTGGCACGGACGATAGCGAGGGCATCCTCCGGCGGCGTGTCCATATAGTCCGGCAAAAAGAAAAGCATTTTCCGCTCCGCATCGTCAAAACCGCCCCAAAGGGTGGGACGTACGGTAAAATGGGGCAGAAGGGAGAGGACAAGTGCCTGTTGCCGGGGATCGAGAAAATCCGCCTCCGCAGGAATATTCTTATGTATACATATGGCCTCCCGGTCCAGAATATGTGCCAGAAGGATTCTATCCTCGTCCGATCGGGCATATTTGGCAAGTAGCTCTGTTTTAAGCATACGTTTCCTCCTGTGGTCAGGCTCGCCGCTGTCGCCGGATTTCCGACGGGGTTTTTCCGTACATTTCCTTAAACCGGGCATTAAAATAATTCTGGCTCTGAAAGCCTACAAGCTGAAAAATTTCCGAGATGGGATAGTCGGCGGAAAGAAGCAGCTTTTTTGCCTCCGTCAGTCTTTTTTTGTTCAGATAACCGGTCACCGTATCCCCGGTTATCCGTTTGAAGGCATGGCAAAGATAATATTTGTCAATAAAAAACCGGCTTGCCAGCAGGTCCAGAGAAAGCGGCTCGTGGTATCGGGTGTTGATATAGGCGATAATATCGGGCACGGCAAAGGTTTTTTTCGGTGGGGCTTCTGATACGCCCAGCAGAAAGCCGCTGTCAATATACTGCTGCACGGCATGGAGAAGGTGCAGAAGCTGTATCTGCAGAGAAAAGCCATGCTCCGTATCTGCGTGATACAGGGCACTAAGCTCGGCAAAGGCGATGCGAAGCCGTTCCTTAATGTCCGAACGAAACCGGAGCACCGGCGTTTTGGACAGGGTCTGCAATACGGCATACACCGGTGCAAGGTCCTTTAGAATCTTGAAAAATTCAGGACGGAACATCACCAGGGTTCGTTCCTTCATTCCATTATGGTAAGAGGTACGGTGCAATGCGCCCCGGTTTATGAAAATCAGGTCATATTTTTCTACTGCATACGCACAGCCGCCGATATAATAGGTCATGGCATCGCCCATGTAAAAATAAAGCTCATAAAAATCATGGTAATGGCTTTGCTTCATGGTATTTTTGGCGTCCTTGCAGGACAGATTTTCAATATAAATCGTTTCGCAGGAATTATCCAGATTGTATGTATATTGCATCGTGCCACCCTAAAAAACAATATTGTGCTTATGTTTTAGTATATCAAGCAATTTACTGCTTGTCAAGTGTTTTTTTTATCGTTATAATATGTAGTGTAAATACAGTCCCCAAAAAAAAGAAATTTTTGGATTTGCAAAAAAGGAGTGGTTTTTATTATGAAAAAATATGTTATCGTCGGGACAGGACACAGAGGAACCCAGGCATATATTCTTCCCTTCGTCAAGGAGCTACCGGATTGTGCCAAGCTGGTTGCCGCTTGCGACAGAAATCCCAAGCGAGCCCGGGCCGCACTGGATTACGCAGGCTGCGATGCCAAGGTATACAGTGCAGATGAATTTGACAAGATGCTGGAAGCAGAGAAGCCGGATGGTGTTATCGTTACTACAATGGATGCCACCCATGACGAATATATTATCCGAGCACTGGAAGCAGGCTGTGATGTTATCAGCGAAAAGCCGATGACGACGGACGGCGACAAGTGTAACGCCATTATCGAAGCAGAAAAACGTACCGGCAAAAAGGTGACCGTTACCTTTAACTGCCGCTTCTTGCCTTACTTTGTCCGCATTAAGGAGCTGCTTCGTGAAAAGGCAATTGGTGATATTTACAGCGTACATTTTGAATGGATGCTGAATACCAGCCATGGTGCGGACTATTTCCGCCGCTGGCATAGCCGCCGGGAAAATTCCGGTTCTCTGCTGATTCATAAATCCACCCACCATTTTGACCTGATTAACTGGTGGCTGGAGGACGAGCCGGTAAAGGTGAATGCCTTCGGTACACGCCGTTTCTACACGCCGGATCATCAGCCCCACGGGGAGCGCTGTCTTACCTGCGAATATAAATCCACCTGTGCCTATGCGATGGATATTACTACAGAAGCGGATGGCTTCTATAAGAAGATTTATCTGGACGTGGAGGATGTGGACGGCTACAAGCGTGACAGATGTATTTTCTCCGAGGAAATTGATATTGAAGACACTGTAGCACTGAACGTACAGTATAAGAGCGGAACTGTTATGACCTATTCGCTCAATGCCCATGCACCCTATGAGGGCATGAAGGTAGTATTTAACGGTAGCGACGGACGTATTGAAATCGAAAATATGTCTGCGGACTTTTATGCCGATGCCCCTGTGAAAACAGTGCGTATTTTCAATCGTAAGAACGAAGAAATTTCCTATAAATTCCCAAACACAGCCATATTCTCCAAAGAACTGGCGGGTGCAGATCAGCTGACAAAAGATAATCTGGGCGGTCATGGCGGTTCTGACCCTGTAATGCGTGCCGCTATCTTCCGTGGCTGCACACAGGATCCGCTGGGCCAGCTTGCCGATACATACGCAGGTGCCATGAGCCTCGGCATCGGTGCCGCTGCCAATGTTTCCATGAAGGAAGACAGAGCTGTGTATCTGAATGAAATCTTTGATTTCATGAAATAAAATCTCTATTCGGAAACGAAAAGTTGGGGATGTAAAAAAAGTCCAGACCACAAAAGGCAAAGAAAATACAATGTGTAAACTATGATATATTGTTTAAAAATCAGAAATTTTTGTTAAAAATCTCATTTTATTCGATTTTCCCCAGGGGTGTAAAATAATTTTTGAGAATTATTTACACCCCCTTTTTGCGTGAGTAAGCAAAAAAGAGAAACTTGTTTTAATTTAACTGAAAAACAGTTCACATTACTTTTTAGAATAGTTTTTTTAAATTTATAGCAAGTTTCTGTTGACTTTATGAGAATAAAACTGTATAATAAGCGTATAATAGAGCATAAAA
The DNA here is from genome assembly GCA_015068765.1 of Oscillospiraceae bacterium. Taxonomy (GTDB): domain Bacteria; phylum Bacillota; class Clostridia; order UMGS1883; family UMGS1540; genus SIG447. The sequence continues at coordinate 1,159 of SVJY01000020.1, read as the reverse complement.
GAGGTGTGATGTATGAAATTTGATGCAGAAAAGAAAAACGCCATTATACAGTATATTATTGAAAAGATTGCAGAAAAAAGTGATCGCCTTGTTTCGAGTGTCCAGGAAACATTTGGTATCAATGAATCGACTGTTCATTCATATATCAAAAAACTTTTACAGGGAGAGGTTATAAGAAAAATAAAAAGAGGAGAATATGAACTTATCAGTCAGGAAACTACATTTGTTTTAGACAGAAATAACGGTGACTTGGATGATGATAGTCATGCATATTCCGGATATTTAAAAACGTTGATCGCTGATCTGGGGGAAAACGTAAAAGGAATATGGGAATATACATTCAGCGAAATGATAAACAATGTTATTGACCACTCTCAGGCAGAGCGTGCAGTTGTTATTGTTTCCCGAAATCATTTTGAGACAGTGGTTACCATAGCGGATGACGGAATAGGCATATTTGAAAAGATTAAAAATCATTTTAATCTCGATAGCTATGACGATGCTGTATGTGAACTGTTTAAAGGTAAGCTTACTACGGATGAAACAAGGCATTCGGGAGAAGGGATCTTTTTTAGTTCAAAAATAATGGATGGGTTTTTAATCGCTTCCTCCGGAAAGCTGTTTACCGTGAATAAGTATGACGATAGCCGGACGCTCGACTTGCCCGAATTTTCAAACGAAAAAGGAACAGTTGTTATTATGGCTCTTTCCAATCATTCCAAAAAACAGGCGAAGGAAATTTTTGACGAATATTCTGATGAGGACTCCAGGTTTGTTAAAACAAAACTTCCGCTCAAAAATATTTTTGAAACCTCTCCGGTATCACGCTCACAGGCACGACGTATTTGCAATCAGCTTTCCAAATTTGAGGAAGTGATATTGGACTTTGATAAAGTGGAATGGATGGGACAGGGCTTTGCACATCAGATTTTTGTTGTGTTTCAAAACGAATACCCCGGTATCAAACTGTCTCCTGTGAATATGAATGAATCGATAAAAAAGATGTATAATCATGTTACCAAATCATAGACAGGAATAGTTTTTGTTTTTTTCCAATAGAAGGGGATGTAAAAAAAGTCCAGACCGCAAAAGGCAAAGAAAATACAATGTGTTAACTATGATATATTGTTTATAAATCAGAAATTTTTGTTAAAAATCT
>SVJY01000019.1 GCA_015068765.1 Oscillospiraceae bacterium | reverse complement strand
AATTTTTAATAAGCTTGCGTACATATTGAATTTTTTTGCATCTTCATTTTCGCTTATCAAATAATCAATATCGGAAAGCGTACATTGTTTGTAGGCTGATTGTGTGCCAAATTTTTCACTATCACATAAAAATATCTTTTTTGTTGAATTTTTAAGCATAGAATTTCTTAGTGTAACTTCTTCGCGTGTGCAGTCAGATACGATTCCGTCATCAGATAATGATTTCGCCGAAAAGAATGTGACATCCGCATAGACATTTTCAAATGTGCTCTGCGCATCGGAACCAATAAGGCAGCTGCGATTTTCCGGGCTTAAAAATCCACCGGAAGATACAACCTTAATACCCGAATCGGATAACAGGTACAATATTTCTATATTGTTTGTAACAACAGTCAATGAATTTCTACTTATTATTTCGTTTGCAAGATAAAACGAGGTTGACGATTGGTCTAAAAATATAATACTTCCGTCTTTAATAAGTTTTGCAGCTTTTTTTGCAATTATTTTCTTTCCTTCAATATTATGATGATATCTTTTATTAAATGAAATAACATTTGAAAAATTGGTTATTAATTCTGCACCACCATAAGCTTTTTTTATCACGCCTCTATTTTCGAGTGAAGTTAAATCACGCCTTATACTTGATTCACTTGCGTACAGTTCTTTGCATAGCTCCTTTACAGTTATAAATCTGTTTTCACTTTTTAGAATATTTATTATTTCTCTTTCACGTTCGTTTTTGAGCATATTATATCTCCTTTAAAATGGCTGTTTTTGATTGTTTTTCACAAAAATGTATGCGTTTGTCAACATTTTGATTGTTTGCTGATAAATTGTTGACTTATTTTGATGAAATCATTATAATATAACCAATCAAATAAGTCAACATTTAAATTAAAAAGGAGTGAATATTTGTGGGTATCAACAATATTTTGCGCGGCGTAGAGTGTGCCTGCGGAAAAACGCATTATTGCGATATTGAATATGTATACATAGAAACTGGTGCAATTGCAAGACTGAAGAAACTTTGTGAGAAGAACAAAAATATTTTATTGGTGGCGGACGAAAATACATATTCTGCAGTAGGCGAAAAGGTTGGGAAAGCTTTACGTGGCAAGATGGTTAAAAAAGTTATTTTTTCCGGCAGAACCGTTCTGATTCCGGATGAAGATGCCATTGAAAGAGTTCGGGTAGATTTAGACGGTGCAGATTTGATTTTGGGTATAGGCTCGGGTGTTATCCAGGATTTGTGCAAATATGTAGCCTTCTTTTCCAAAATCCCGTACATGATTGTTGCAACAGCGCCTTCTATGGACGGATATGCTTCTGACGGTGCGGCAATGATTTTAAATGGAATGAAAGAAACGGTGAAAGCAGGTCTTCCAAAAGCCATTATTGCAGACACAGAGGTATTAATGGATGCACCGATGGAAATGATTAAAGCCGGGTACGGCGATATCATTGGAAAATTTTCGGCACTTTGCGATTGGAAGCTTAGTGCCGAGATAAACGGGGAATATTTTTGTCAATACATTTATGATACCACCTATGATATGATAAAAAATACACTGGGTACTGCGAAAGGATTGCTTGTACGAGATCGCAAAAGTATCAAGGCTTTAATGGAAGGTCTTATTGTGGTAGGCATTATGATGAGCTTTGCGGGCTCGTCACGACCTGCGTCCGGCAGCGAGCATCATTTGTCACACTTTTTTGAAATTGTCGGGATTGTGGAGGGTAAGCCCTATCTTGCCCATGGCATTGATGTGGCATATTCTACCGTTATCACGGCAGACATTCGGGAAAAGATCGTAAAATCGGTGTTCCCCGATAAACTGTACCGGGAATCCAAAACATCGTATGCAGAAAACATGAAAAAAATATATAAAACTGTGGCAGAGGGCTGTATGGCTTTACAGGATGGGGTAGGCAACTACAACATGGACAGACTTGATATATACAAGGCGAAGGAACAAAAAATCAAAGAGATTTTGTCCGAAATGCCATCCAGTGAGAAAATAAAGGATATGCTTACTACGGCAGAGTTGGATATGACAGAGTTTTATGCGACATATAGCGAAGATAAGATACAGAATGCGATCTCTTACGCAAAGGATTTAAAGGACAGATATACGGTTCTTTGGTTATATTATGATTTGTTCGGAGGTAAAATAAATGAAGCTTAAACATGTTGAACTTATCAAAATTGTTGCCATGGATTTGGACGGCACGCTGACACAGCATAAGCAACCACTTGATGAAGCACAAAAAAAGGTGCTGATAAAACTTTCGAGCAAGTATAAACTGCTGATGGTAGGTGCTGGGCAAGTTACAAGAATTTTTAACCAATTGGAGCATTTCCCGATTGATATAATCGGGAATTATGGTTTGCAGTATGGTACATATAATACACAAACAAAAAGCATTGATATAGTTCGTGATTTGCAATTTCCGATTGATAAGGATTCTATTGAAGAAAGAGTTACATATTTGAGAGAAAAATTTGGCTACACAGATTATATCGGTGAAAATGTTGAATTTCATCCTTCAGGGTGTGTAACATTCCCGCTTTTGGGAACTAAAGCAAAATTAGAGGACAAGCTTGCATTTGACCCCAACAGAGCTAAAAGAAGAAAACTCTATAATGCGGTTGTTGCTGCTTTTTCAGAATACACTGTTTTTGTGGGAGGCTCATCTTCCTTTGACATGGCACCAATGCCGTATAATAAATATTATGCACTTGATATCTATTGTAAGGAGAACAATTTAAAACACGAAAATATCGTTTACATAGGTGATGATTACGGATTGGGCGGTAATGATGCGTCTGTGTATAAATCAGATTTTCCGTATCTTACAATAGATGATTACAAGGATTTCCGTGAAATTGTCAGACCACTTTTATAAATAAAAAAGTACTGTTTTGGGGTATTTTCACAAAAAAGCCGCGTTTTCTAAAAAAAGACTTTTTTTCTATTGACAAATCGACGAAAATTTGATACAATGTCTTCAAGTTTTGTATACGCAAAGGAGTTGTTTTTAGTATGGAAATTCGCATTTGTGAAAATCCGAAACACCTCGGAGAACAGGCAGCAAAATTAACGGCTGAAATTCTCCGGAATGCTATCGCTGAAAAAGGCGAAGCACGCATCGTTCTTTCCACCGGTGCATCCCAGTTTGAGACCATTTCTGCACTCGTAGAACAGGATGTAGACTGGTCCAAGGTTGAAATGTTCCACCTGGATGAGTACGTGGATCTCCCCATTACCCACGTTGCAAGCTTCCGCAAGTATCTGCAGGAACGCTTTGTAGACAAGGTAGCTCCCCTCAAAGGCGTGCATTTTGTTGACGGCACAGCCGAGGGTATCCCTGCACTGACAAAGGAGCTCCGCCGTGCTCCCATTGATGTGGGTCTTATCGGTATCGGCGAAAACGGTCATATTGCTTTCAATGATCCCCCGGCAGACTTCGATACCAAGGAAGCATACATCGTTGTAAACTTAGACGATGCTTGCAAAAAGCAGCAGATGGGCGAAGGCTGGTTCCCCACCATCGACGATGTACCGAAGCAGGCTGTTTCTATGACTGTATACCAGATTCTGCAGTGTGAACGCATCATTTCCTGCGTACCTCACCCGGTAAAGGCAAATGCTGTATACAACACACTGACACAGGATACCAACAATATGGTGCCTGCAACCATTATGAAGGAGCACAAGGATTTCACGCTGTTTATCGAACGCGGCTCCGCTTCTAAAGCGATTGAAATCAAATAAGCATTACATAATTAGGAGTTAAATAAAATGAACGGTTCAACCATTTTAGGTTTAATTATTGCCGTTGTCGTTCTCGCCCTCTGTTATGTTCTCTTCAACTTCATCCGCATCCGCAAGATGAAGGAAGGAACCGACGAGATGGTGGAAATGTCCGGCATCATCCGAAGCGGTGCTTCAACATTTCTGAAAACAGAATTCCGCGTAATCGCCATTGTTGTGATTATTGTTGCGGCACTTTTCAGCCTCTTTGTTGAGAAAACAAGCGGTCTCACTCTGATTCTGGGTGCAGTAATGAGTAGCGTTGTATGTATCTTAGGTATGCGTAGTGCTACATACGCAAACGTTCGTACCGCAAACCGTGCCCGTGAATCTCTGTCCATCGGCGAAACGGTTAAGGTTGCCCTTTGCGGCGGCAGTGTCAGCGGTCTGAGTGTGCAGGCTTTCGGTCTCTTAGGCTTTGCTGTTATTCTTCTCCTCGGCGGACTGAGCGACCTGGAACCAAATGGGACAGGATTTATCACCAGTATGAACTGTGTTCCCACAGTGATGCGGATTACCACCTATTCCCTCGGCTGTTCTCTGGTTGCTATGTTCAACCGTGTGGCCGGCGGCAACTACACAAAGGCTGCGGATATTTCTTCCGACATCCTTGCCAAGGTCCGTAACGATATGCCGGAGGATGACAGCCGCGTTCCCAACGTTGTAGCAGACTTCATCGGCGATAACGTAAACGACATTGCCGGTAACTGCTCTGACCTTCTGGAAAGCTTTGTTGCGACCATGGCGGCGGCAGTTATGATTGCAATCACCCTCTTCTCTGGCGACAGTGCACTCTTTAGTGCCACATGGCTGTTCCCTGTTGTGCTGGCTGGTTGCGGTATGCTCAGCTGTCTTTTAGGTCTCGGCTTTGCCGCTGTCCGTAAGATGGGTGACAACCCTTCTAAGGAACTGAACCTGGCTACATGGATTTCTGCAGGTCTTACCTCGCTTTTAGGTCTGGGTGCTGCCTACATTATCTTCAATAATACAGGTCTCGCACTGCCCGAATCCTTCTCTTTGGGGTGGATCACCCCCTGGCTGTGTAGTGTTTTCGGCGTAATTTGCGGTATTGCCATCGGCTCCCTGACTGAATACTACACCAGTGCGGACTTTAAGCCCACCCGCCGTCTTGCCGAAATGGCACCGGAAGGGGAAGCCTTTATCGTAACCAAGGGTGATGCAGTCGGTTCCCGCTCCTGCCTGTTTCCGATTCTGCTCATCGGTATTGCCCTGTTTGTATCCGGCTGGCTGTGCGGCACATATGGTATTGCTCTTTCCGCTCTCGGTATGCTGGCATTCGTAGGTGCTACGGTTTCCATCGACGCTTTCGGTCCTATTGCTGACAACGCCGGCGGTCTGGCAGAATCCTGCCACCTGCCCGCAGAGGTCCGTACCATCACCGACAAGCTGGATTCCGTGGGTAACACCACAGCCGCTATCGGTAAGGGCTTTGCAATCGGTTCTGCCGCATTTGCAACCGTTTCTCTTATCGTTGCATATGTACAGAGCTTTCTCTCTGAAACAACCGTTACCGGCGAACCGGTTCTGAACATGGCTTCCTTTATCGTTGTGGCAGGCGGTATCATCGGCGGTGCACTGATTGAATACTTCTCCGCACTTCTGACCGATAACACCATTGACTCTGCCCAGTACATGGCAAAGGAAGGCGACCGTCAGCTCTCTATTCCCGGTGTTTTGGAAGGCACTGTAAAGCCTGACTATAACCGCTGTGTAGAAATGGCTGCAAAGGAAGCGCTCCGCAAGATGCTCCTGCCCTCCATTTTGGCCATGCTGATTCCCATCGTGGGCGGCATCCTGTTCGGTCTGGAATTCGTGGGCGGTCTCTTAGTCGGTGCTACCATCTGTGCTATTCCCAGAGCACTGTTCATGGGTAACTCCGGCGGTGCTTTCGATAATGCGAAGAAGTATATCGAAAGCGGCGCACTGAAAGGGCACGGCAAGGGTAGTGCGGCACACAAGGCTGCTGTTACCGGCGATACGATCGGCGATACCCGTAAGGACGTTGTCGGCGTAGCACTCGATATCTTCATTAAGATGATGTCTACTGTTGCCAACACCTTAGGTCCGGTTATTAAGAGTATCTCCCTGTTTAAGTAAATAATGTATAAATTGGGGATGTAAAAAAGGACGTGCCTTCCGGTCCATTCCGGGAGGCACGTCCTTCATCTTCTTCAATTTCTAAGCAAAATGGGTGATATAGGCATCAAAATAACGCAAGCCGAAGGTACGGAGGGACGGACCGTCGAAATGGATACCGTCCTGCCGCAGTGTAAGTCCCTCGGCGGATGCCAATGCACAGTACGGTACTTCCCGGACAATGCGGCGAAAATTCCCATTCATCTTTTCAATCTGTTCGTCCGTAATGCCCCTTCGCTTGTCTTTAGGAATCTCCCCGGACAGCTCGCCCAAAATCACCGGTAGATTTTCGTCACCCAGTTGTCGACGCATCTCCTGTATCATAACAGAAAACCGCTCCACATAGTCTTTTCCATCCTTGCAGTCCGATTCTCCCTGATGCCATAGAATACCCTTTATATCCGCATTTCTTGCCGCCAAAAGCGTCTGGAACACCGCATGGTCAAACAGTACGCCGCCCGGCTCCCACTGTGCAATGGTTGTCCCACCATCGGCACAAGGAATAAGCCCCGTCCGCCGTCCCGTCCGTTTCTGATATGCATCGGCAAAACTACTTGCCAGACATACGCCGGGCTGAAATTCTGCCGCCGGCCCTCTGTCCGGATTGACCGGCTCGCCCATAATCTGCCAGCGGCCGCACCGGAGCATAAAACAGTTCGGATTTTCAATCGGCGGAACACTGCCTATGTCACCCCGCCCACTCATATTGGACTGTCCAATCATCAAAAACGCATCTGTCTCAAGACCTTCTGCGGTGATTCCGTCTCGTATCATTTCCTTGATTCCTTTCCTAAGCTTGCCTAAAGATTCCCTGCCGCTTCCTGCCAGTTAAGTGCGTCCAGAATCGTATCGAGCGTTGTATATGCAGGCGTAAAGCCGAATACCCGTTTTGCCTTCTCCATACTGCAATGGGAAGAAAACATCATATGCCGTATCGTATTCAGAAAATCGTTTGGTGCCAGAAGCTTCTGTAGCTCCTCCAGCCGCACATACTCCATTTTTGGCTCGTGTCCATAGTAGGCATACAGTGCGGCAGCCATTCCTGCCATGGTCACCGCCTTTTCCGTTGTGGCATGGAAGGTCTCGCCGTTGGCCTTTTCCGGATTAGATAGGCACACGCCGATAAGATGGGCAATATCTGCCGAATGCACGTGGTGCAGTGTATGGTTGCCGTCATCGGGAATCCGGACGGGTTTTCCTGCCTTAATGTCCCGATACACCTCTATATTCACGTGTCCCTGGGGATTGATTGGCACCCAGCCACGCCCGGAAATATGTCCGGGATGAATCACCGTGGTTTTAATTTTCCCCTCTGCCGAAAGGGCATGAAGATACCGTTCGATAGCCGCTTTGCCGATCCCATAGCCGTCTGTACTGTTTCTCGGATGTTCCTCCGTCACCGGCACTTCCAGCTTTACGCCGTATACCCAAACCGTACCCACCTGCACCACATGGGTCTTCGCCGCAAGAGCAGGCTGGGTCAGAAGCGGTTCAATCAGACCTTTGATTTCCGCTTCCGAATAGGAAATTAAATCACAAATTACGTCCGGCTTCAGGGAAAGTGCCAGCCGTCCTACAGCCTCGCTATCCTCGCCGTTTCGCCGGTCCAGAATGTGTTTTTGTACGCTTTCCCATTGGGGCATATCCTTAGTGTAAGGCTCCCTTGTCCCCCGGGATACGGAATGTACTTCATACCCCATATCCACAAGGTGCGGCACAAGATAAGAGCCGCAATGTCCGCTGCCGCCAACGACAAGTGCTTTTTTCATATCGGTTCTCCTCTAGATAGTTAACTCCACTATATTGGCTTCCACAAACTCTGCCAGTGTGCCGGGGGCAAGAATGACCTGTCCTCCCCGAACGCCTGCACTCACGGCAATTTCTGTTTGCAAAAGACAGCTTTCGTCCATATAGGTTGGATATTTCTTCTTCATGCCAATAGGACTACAGCCTCCCCGGATATAGCCGGTAAGCCCTAAAAGCTCCTTCATCTGTACCATTTCCACTTTTTTGTTTCCGCTGACTCTTGCCGCCTTCTTCAGGTCCAGCTCCCGGTCTACGGGAATGCATAAAACAATTACACCCGTTTTATCACCCCGTGCTACCAGCGTTTTAAAGACTGCCGCATACGGCATACCCACCTCGTCCGCAATGTGGGTGCCGGAAAGGTCATTTTCATCCACCGGATAGGTGGCCGTTTTATAGGCAATATGTGCACCGTCCAAAAGACGCATAGCGTTTGTTTTATTCATGTTCTCTCCTATCTGAAAAGCATTTCTGCATACGTGGGGAAGGGCCAGTATTCTGCCGCCGTTATCTGCTCCCCTTCGTCTGCCGCCTTGCGGATTTCATCCATACAGCGGCAAACAAAATCCTTATAGAACACTGCCGCCTTCTGTCCTGCACCCATTTTCTCCGTTTCTCGCAGAAGCTCCTTAAGGTCTGCTGTTTTTTCGTACAAGGTGTCAATGATGCTGTACAGCTTTTCTATCCGTGCCTTCGTTCCTTCGCCGCCGGAAACAATCTTCTGCCGGAGCATAAATCCTTCCGTCACGGTTTTTGCATACCTCTCCATAGAAGGCAGAATGGTACGCAATACCATTTCCAGCATGGTCTGTGCTTCAATGTGCAGTGTTTTACAGTATTCCTCTGTCTGAATCTCATACCGGGAGCAAAGCTCCTCCCGGGTAAAAATATGATGTCGCGTAAACAGACGCAGGTTCTTTTCACTAATCAGATACGGCAGAGCCTCCGGCGTTGTACGCAGATTCAGAAGACCACGTACTGCCGCCTCGTCCTCCCATTCCTGTGCATAGTTATCTCCGTTAAATACAATACGCTTATGGGCCTTGTATGTATCCCGTATCAAATCCGTTACATCCTGCTCCAGATTCTTGGAAACCTCCAGCACATCTGCAAAGGCGGCAAGGGCATCTGCCACAATCGTGTTTAAAATGATGTTGGCCTCCGCAATGGACGCACCTGAACCGAGCATACGGAATTCAAACTTGTTACCCGTAAATGCCATGGGAGAGGTACGGTTTCTGTCGGTGGTATCCTTAGCAAAGGCAGGCAGTACCCGCACACCTACCGCCATCATCTGTCTTTCCTGTTCATCGTATACTTTCTCTGCTTCAATGGCGTCCAGCACAGCCCCCAGCTCATCGCCGAGAAATACAGAGATAATCGCCGGCGGTGCTTCTGCCGCACCGAGACGGTGATCATTACCTGCGGTTGCCACAGAAAGACGTAATAAATCCTGGTATTCATCCACCGCCTTAATAATTGCCGCCAAAAACAGCAAAAACCGTTTGTTTTCCTGCGGTGCTTTACCGGGATTCAGCAGATTTTCGCCCCGGTTTGTGGAAAGGGACCAGTTGTTATGCTTACCGCTGCCGTTTACGCCGCGGAAGGGCTTTTCATGGAGAAGACAGACCATGCCATGCTTCTCCGCCACCTTCTTCATCAGCTCCATCGTAAGCTGATTATGGTCTGTAGCTGTATTGACGGAGGTAAACACCGGTGCCAGCTCGTGCTGAGAAGGTGCCGCCTCGTTGTGCTCTGTTTTTGCCAGCACGCCCAGTTTCCATAGCTCTGCGTCCAGGTCCTTCATAAACGCCAGCACGCGGGGGCGTATCGTCCCGAAATAATGGTCGTCCAGCTCCTGTCCCTTCGGCGGTTTTGCTCCGAACAGCGTACGCCCGGTAAATACCAGGTCACGCCTTTTTTCATACATATCCTTGTCAATCAGAAAATATTCCTGCTCTGCTCCCACCGTAGGGGTCACCCGTTTTGTTTCTTCATCCCCGAAAAGACGAAGAATCCTACAGGCCTGGCGGCTGATCGCCTCCATGGAACGGAGCAGGGGTGTTTTTTTATCCAGACATTCGCCGTTATAGGCACAAAAAGCAGTGGGAATACAAAGGGTATTGTCTTTAATGAAGGCATAGGAAGTAGGGTCCCACGCCGTATAGCCACGGGCTTCAAAGGTAGTACGGAGGCCGCCGGAAGGAAAACTGGAGGCATCTGATTCTCCCTTCAGGAGCTCCTTGCCTGAAAATTCCATGATGACGCCGTCCGCATCGCCGGGGGAAATAAAGCTGTCGTGCTTTTCAGCCGTAATGCCGGTCATAGGCTGGAACCAGTGGGTAAAATGGGTAGCCCCCTGCTCCACCGCCCAATCCTTCATGGCATCGGCAACTGTTTGTGCCACGTTGACGTCGAGCGGCTTTCCCTCCTCCACAGTGCGGCGGACTGCCCGGTAGGTTTCCTCCGGCAGACGGGCCTGCATAACCCGGTCATTGAAAACCTTACTGCCAAATAATTCAGAAATCTGATTCATAACTTTGTTTTTCCTTCCTGCTCTTTTGAACATTTCTGCTTTTTATTGTATCGCATTCTCCTGAAATTGTCAAGGCTTTTATTGGATACTGTTGTGTCTGACAACGCGCAAAAGCCCTTTTTTCCCTTGTCTTTTTCCACCTTTGATTTTTGCCGAAGTCTTCTTATGTAAAATTTTTCCATTTTTTCAAAATTATTCTTGCAATGATTTCCAAAATATGGTATACTATGAAATATCTGGAAGATATTTCCATGCCGGCCGGCAACCCGAAAAAATATTTTCGCAGTATACTGCATAAACTTATGGAAAAAGGAGAGATACATTTTGGAAGGAGAAACAATTATGGAAACAAACACAGCTTTAATTTCCGGCATCATTGAAGACGAGGCCGTTTTCAGCCACAGCGTATACGGGGAAGGCTTTTATACCTTCCACGTTTGCGTTCCCCGGCTGAGCGAAGCCAGAGACAGCATTCCCGTAACCGTATCGGAACGGCTTTGTGATCCTGCGTCGCTACACCCCGGTGATCGGGTGGAAATTGCAGGACAGTTCCGTTCCTATAATAATTACAGCGATGAGGGAAACCGTCTGATGCTGACGCTTTTTGCCAGAGAAATCAGTTTTCCAGAAGGAGAGAGCGATACCCCACCCAACGAAATTGTTTTGGTTGGCTTCATCTGCAAGCCGCCTGTCTACCGTCATACCCCCTTCGGACGGGAAATTTCCGATATGCTTCTGGCTGTAAACCGTTCCTACAATAAATCTGATTATATTCCCTGTATTGCATGGGGACGTAACGCACGCTTTTCCCGGACGCTGAATGTGGGAGACAAGGTACGTCTCTCCGGCCGCATTCAATCCAGGGAATATCGTAAGCGTACGGCGGAGGATTCCTATATATCCAAAACCGCCTATGAAATTTCTGTGGTAAAAATTGAGGCGTGTGGGGAATAAAGTATAAAAAAAGCTTGACTTTTTTCAAAAATACTATATAATAGAAGGAGGAATTATACAGAGGAGGTAAAAAATTATGAAAACAGTTAGCGTCGCATTAAAATCCATTACAGACGTGAAGAACTTTGTCAACATCGTGAATAAGTATGACTTTGAGGTGGATTTAACCTCCGGTCGTTACGTTGTTGATGCAAAATCGATTATGGGTATTTTCAGCTTAGATTTAGGCAAGCCCATCTGCGTGGAATTACATACGGATTCCCCGGAAGCGATTTGCGAAGAGCTGAAGCCCTACATCGTATAAGCACATAAAAGTGAGTAAAGGACAGCCCTGAAAACTCGATGTTTTCAGGGCTGTTTCTGGTTTTTCACGTTTATTCCAGATGTTCGCCGCAGCCAGAACAGTATACTGCATCCAGCTCCATTTCTTTTTTACAGCTTGGGCAGAGCTTTGTATCTTTCAGCTCATTCACCCGTGCCCGCAGTTCCTCGATTCGGGCATATGCCGCATCAATTTCTTCACAGGACTCCTCCAAGGAAACATAGGATTCAGCACCGGTTTTATATGCTTCATAAAGTGCCTCTCCCATCTTCCTGAACGTCTTGTCGATAGAAGCCTCTGTTTCGGAAATGGACATTTTCAGCTTCGTAACCTCTACCAATTCCGTTGATTTTTTGGCAACCTTTTGCGTTACGTGACCGACTTTTTCCTTCACATTTTCCCAAAATTCCATGTACTGCACATCCTTTCCTGATTTTTTATTTCCTTCCCATAATGGGTTCGTATTCCTTTTTACGGAATACGTTTTTGTATGCCGGACGGATAATTTTACCGCCGCAAAGCACCTCTTCCATACGGTGTGCACACCAACCGGCCGTTCTGGATATAGCAAAGAGCGGTGTATACAGCTCGTGGGGAATACCTAGCATACTGTACACAAAGCCGGAGTACAGGTCCACGTTGGCACACATATCTTTTTCCACGCCCTTTACAGAGCAGAAGATTGACGGCGTCAGCTCTTCAATGAGGGCGTACAGCGTAAATTCGTCTTCTCTTCCCTTTTCTTTCGCCAGCTCCAGTGCCTTTTCCTTAAGGATTTTCGCACGGGGATCGCTTAAGGTATAAATCGCATGACCCATACCGTAAATCAGGCCGGCACCGTCAAAGGCTTCCTTGCGGAGCACCTTTTCGATATAGGCACCCACTTCCTCCCGGCTTGTGATATCCTTGACATTCTTCTTGAAGTTGTCAATCATTTCACGTACCTTGATGTTTGCACCGCCGTGGAGCGGTCCCTTCAAAGACCCGACTGCCGAAGCAATCGCGGAATACGTATCCGTACCCGTGGAGGATACAACGTGCGTTGTAAAGGAGGAGTTATTACCACCGCCATGCTCTGCATGGATAATCAAACATTCATCCAGCGTATCTGCCTCCAGCTTTGTGAAGCTATTATCCGGCCGAATCATCCGCAGGAAGTTAGCTGCCGTGGAGAGTGTGGGGTCAGGTGCATGAATAATTAAGCTCTTTTTGTCATAGTAGTGTGCCTTGGCGTAATAGCCATATGTGACCATGGTGGGAATCCGGGCAATAAGCTCAATGGATTGCCGCAGCATATTCTCCAGCGAAATATCGTCCGGATTATCGTCATAGGAGTAGCTTGCCAGAACGGCACGTGCCAGCTTGTTCATAATATTCTGGCTGGGTGCCTTCAGAATCATATCCTCTGTAAAGCCCTCCGGCAAGTTACGCAGACTGCCCAAAAGTGCCGTAAAACGCTTCAGCTCCTCTGTCGTGGGCAATACGCCAAACAAAAGAAGGTAGGTAATTTCCTCAAAGCCGTGACGATCCTCTGCCCGGCAGGCACTGACAATATCGTACACATCAATGCCCCGATACCGCAAGACACCTTGCTCCGGAATTTTATCCCCTTCATTTACAATATAGCCATGTGCATCGCCGATATTGGTAAGACCTACCAAAACGCCGGTATTGTCTGCATTTCTGAGACCACGCTTTACGTTGTAGCGTTGGTACAGCGGTGCGTCGATGGAATACGCCGCACCGGCGGCCTTACACAGCTCCTCAAATGTTTTTTTCATGTGCTTCGGTTCCTTTCTTGCTTTTATATGTCTCCCCGGAAATCGGGTGCGTCCTATGTAAAATATAGTCTTTCGTTTTCTGTATATGCCTTCGTAAGGCTGTAGCTGCCGAATTTTTCCACTGTCCGCCCCTCTACAAGGAATCGAACACTCCGGACCTCCGGCAGTGTGGAAAGAGAATTGACCACAGAGTACAGTGCAACGGTTTCCCAGTCTCGGTTTCCGGTATTATCTGTCAGAAACGCCTTGTTCATATTCACAAAGCAGATGCCTTCTCTCGTTTCCACAGAAAGCACGGCGGTATCCTTGGAAAAGCCCGATACCAGATGGGTGGACGATGGTCCCCGCAGAAGCTCCTTCACAATGGCATACGCCACGGGCTCGCCCTCTGTCAGTGTAACCTGACGCGTTTCCGCCAGAAGACAAGTAGCATTTGCATCCGGGAAATAGAGTGTCAGAAGCTGTTCTGCCCCACTGCCCGGACCGGTAAGGGATAAATCTGCCGCCCCCAGTGCCCCAAGTACACTGCCGTCCTGTAGGCTGACAAGCGGTTTTCCCTCCACAAAAAGCTTAACCTTCTGTACGCCGGATACTGCACAGGCGGTAGATATCAGTGTATACCGGGACAAAAGTCTGTCCTGTGGTGTACCTGTATCAAAGGCTTCGGAGAGGTTTATCTCTGCCATCGTACCGATGATTTTGATGTCGAGAAGGTCGGTCCCCTTCGGAATAACCCGGCTTTGCCCCGCTCTTTTCGGTCCTTCCAAAAGAGAACGAACTGCCGTCTCCAAAAGCGTCCCTTCCGTTTTCACCTTACGGGTTTCCTGTACAATCTCCTGTCTGTCCCTGTCTGTGAAATACAGCCGAACCTCCGCATCTGTCTTTGGAGCACAACCGGTCAGAAGGCACAGCACGCACAGAGCTATCAGTATTTTTTTCATATCCTTCCACAGCCTCTTCCCTTTTCTACAAGTCATTGGTGACCGGCAGAACAATCCGGAAAAGACTGCCTTCCTCCTCCCGGCTTTCTACTTCGATATACCCGCCGTGTAGCTCCACGGCACTGAGGGCAATGGAAAGACCCAGACCTGTGCCGCCGGTTTCCCTGGCTCTGGCCTTATCTACCCGGTAGAACCGGTCAAAAATCTTGGAAACTTCACCCTCTGCCATACCGATGCCGTTGTCGGACACGGTGATATAAACATTGTCTTCGTCCCGATACAGCTCCACGTAAACACGACCGTCCTCCGGCGTGTATTTGATGCTGTTATCCAGAATGTTATACACTGCCTCCCAGATTTTGTCTGCATCTACCCGGAGAAAGACGCTTTCCTGCATATGCGTTTCTATCATAATATTCTTATTCTCTGCCAAAGGTGATAGTGCCCGCACCACATTCTGCACCAGAATCTGCAAATTCAGCGTAGAAAAGCTGAAAGCCTCGGTCTCTTCTTCGGTGAAAGAGTCCAGCTTTGTGAGACTCAAAAGTTTATTGACAATACGGGTAAGCCTGTCTACCTGCCCGTTCATATCTGCCAGAAACTCATTGACCATGGCACGGTCTGTATCGGGGTTCTGCAAAAGCGAGTCGCAAATCAGCTTAATGGAGCTCAGCGGCGTTTTCAGCTCGTGGGAAGCATTGGAAACAAATTCCTGCCGCCGGTTATCTAGGTCATCGATTCGTTCCACCATCAAATTGAAGGCGGAAACCAGCTCCGTTATTTCGTTGCCGCCCCGAATGTTTTCCAGCTTGTGTGCATCGGTTTCGCTCATTTCCTTAATTTGCCCGGTCAGCCGAGAAATCGGCACCGAGAAAATGGCGGAAACGAAAACGCAAAACAGCCCCACCAGAAGGCTGGCGGCAATGCCTATGACCACAAGGCGATAACGGATATGGGCAAAAAAGGTATACAAATCCTCGGTGGAAGACTTAGAGAACAAAACGCCCACAACCATACGGCCACTGTAGACAGGCACAGCCACTTCCATAAGATGCTCGCCGTTTTCCTCCGTCCGGTTCACAACGTTTTCGCCGGAAAAGGCCTTCAATACCCACGGCGCCGACAGAATCTTTCCCCGTTGTGCCGCTGATGCACCGCTGTCGAAAAGCACTCGGCTGTCCTTGTCCAAAAGCATCACGCGGTCCGTTCGGTCTGTTGTGAACATCGCCGGTGAAAAAGCCGCCACATCCGCTGTCCCCATAATATATTCCCCTGCAAAGCCTGCCGCAATATTGGCTTCCTCCAAAAGTGTGGCAGAACGGTTTTGCAGGCTATAACGCTGTACCGCCTGTAAAATACAGAGAAGCATGACCACAAGACCGAGAACAATCACGATAAAATACGTGGCCAAAAGCCGGAGGCGGAGACTGGTAAAAAACAGTTTAATTTTCCTGAAAATAGTACCCTACCCCCCACTTGGTAATAATGTATTTCGGTTCGGCGGGATTCGGTTCGATTTTCTCGCGGAGACGGCGTACATGCACGTCCACCGTGCGGATATCTCCGGGGTAATCATAGCCCCACACAATATCCAGAAGGCTTTCTCTGGAGTACACCTTTCCCGCATTGGAAACCAAAAGGTCAATGAGATCAAATTCCTTTGCCGTCAGCTCAATCCACCGGTCGCCAATACGGATTTTCCGAAGATTATAGTCAAGAGAAACCTCGCCGGTATTACGGCTTGTTCTGGCAGGCTCCGTACCGGTGCCGCTGCTGCGACGCATGATTGCCTTTACTCTTGCCTTCAGCTCCAGAATATTGAAGGGCTTCGTCATATAGTCATCCGCCCCATATTCCAGACCCATAATTTTATCCATGTCCTCCGTCTTAGCCGTCAGCATAATAATCGGTACACGGGAAAATTCACGGATTTTCTGGCAAACAGACAAGCCGTCAACCTTCGGCAGCATTAAATCGAGAATGATAATATCAATACTTTTGTCCCTTGCAAGCTTCAAGGCTTCCTCCCCGTCGTAGGCCGTCTCTACCTGAAAGCCTTCCTGTTCAAAATTAAATTTTATTCCTTTTACAAGAAGCTTTTCATCATCCACAATCAATATCTTCAATGCCGTTTTTCTCCTTCCCCGTACCGGTTTTTTCTATTTTTTTGCAAAAAAGCCTTGCTTTTAGCCTCTATTTGGTATATTATATAACATTATCCGGGATTTTTCAATTAAAATTTAAAAATATTTTTCTTTTTAGCAAAGGAGGTTTCATTTTGAAACGAAAGCTTTTGGCGGTTTGCCTAATTTTACTTCCGCTTCTGTCCTCATTTGTCGAAGCGGCACCGTCTGTTTCTGCCCCCTATGCGATTCTGACAGATGCAAAAACAGGCGTTGTGCTGTACGAAAAGAACGCACATACGAGAGCATACCCCGCCAGCACTACAAAGGTGATGACAGCGATATTGGCCCTGGAGAAAGGGAATCTGGACGATATGGTATCCGTCAGCTTCAACGCTGTCAACAGCATCAGCTATGACAGCAGTAAGGCCGGTCTTTTTGACGGCGAGGTTTTCTCCCTCCGGGATTTGGTGTATTCCCTTTTGATCTGCTCCGCAAACGATGCGGCAAATGTTATTGCCGAGCACATTGCCGGTGACATTAGCAGCTTTGTGGATATGATGAACACCCGTGCCATGGAGCTGGGTGCAAAGAACACCCATTTCGTAAACACTCACGGTCTGCACAGTCCGGAGCATTACACCACCGCCTACGATTTAGCACTGCTTGCACGGCACGCACTGACCCTGCCCCATTTCCGAGAGATTGTAGCCATGCGTTCTTATATTCTGGAGCCCACGGACAAATATGAGGAAAAGCGGTATTTAAACTCTACGAATCATCTTCTCAATCCCCAGAGTGAATATTACTACGCCAACGCCATCGGCATCAAAACCGGGTATACGGACGAAGCAAGAAGCTGTCTTGTTTCCGCCTCGGAAACGGAGGATGCCTCGTATATTGCCGTTGTGCTGGGTGCGGAAAGTGTAGACGGACAGACTATGTCCTTCATAGACAGCCGTACCCTTCTCAAATGGGGTGCTGCATACTGTACCCCCACCCGCCTCGTTGATAAGGATACCGCCGCCGAAGCCGTTCCCGTCCGAAAGGCTAAGGGCACGGACAAGGTAGCGGTACATACCCTGGAAGCTGTATCCGCCGTTTTGCCTGACGGTGTAACTGCCGAACAGGTAGAGCGTCTCGAATACATCAATAAAAACCTGGAAGCCCCCGTTGCCGCAGGCACGGTGGTGGGTCGGGTGGAATACAGGTATGGCGAGCAGGTGGTAGGGCAAACCTATCTGGTAACGGATACGGATGTGGCAAAACGTAGCCTTTTCGGCACACTGTTCGGAAAGCTCTTTTCCAGCCTCTGGTTCTACGGTATTGCCTGTATTCTCCTCCTCGTTTTCATCCTCATTCGGACCCGGAAAAGACGGCTGAAGAACCGCCGTATCCGGCAGGCGGAAATCCGTCGGCGAAATAAGTATCAATAAAAACGGAGTATAGAATTTATGTTTGAAGAAATCCTGAATGCCGTGCAAAAGCCTACCCGGTATATCGGCGGAGAATATGGTGCTGTGTATAAAAACCCGGCAGATGTAAAAATCCGCTTTTGTATGTGCTTCCCCGATTTATACGAGGTGGGCATGAGCCACCTCGGTCTGCGTATTTTATACCACCTGAAAAACACCCGGGAGGACACATGGTGCGAACGGGCATTTATGCCGTGGGACGATATGGCGGCAGAGCTGGAAAAGCATGATCTGCCCCTTTTCGCACTGGAGAGCCGTGATCCCTTAGGGGATTTTGATATGCTGGGCTTTTCCCTACAGTATGAAATGAGCTATACCAACGTACTGGAAATGCTCCGGCTTTCCCGCATCCCTCTGAAAACTGTTGACCGTACGGAAGACTATCCCTTTATCTGTGCCGGTGGTTCCTGTGCCATGAATCCGGAGCCTATGGCAGATTTTATTGACTTCTTTATTATCGGCGAGGGCGAAGAGGTAAACATGGAAATTCTGGATGCCTTCAGCCTTTGGAAGGACAGTGGCAAGCCTAAATCTGCCTTTTTGGAAACGGTGGCAGGTATTGAAGGCGTATATGTTCCCTCCTTCTATGTGCCGGACTATGACGGTGACAGGCAGGTTGCCGTCCGGCGGACGTGTCCTGCCGCCCCCGAAAAAGTAAAAAAGCGGATTGTTAAAGATATGGATAACTGCTTTTTCCCCGAAACCCAGATTGTACCTTACGGGGAAATCGTCCATGACCGTGTATCCCTTGAAATGTTTCGCGGCTGTATCCGCGGTTGCCGTTTCTGTCAGGCAGGTATGATTTATCGCCCGGTACGGGAACGCTCGCCGGAGCGTCTTTTGGACCTTGCCGAAAAGCTGATAAACTACACCGGCTATGAGGAGGTTTCCCTGCTTTCTTTAAGTACCAGCGACTATACCTGCCTCGGTCCTTTTACGGAAAAGCTTCTGGATATGACGGAGGAAAAGAAAATCAGTCTCGCACTCCCCTCCCTGCGTATTGACAATTTTTCCATGGAGCTGATGCAACGAATTCAGAAGGTACGGAAAACCGGTCTGACCTTTGCACCGGAGGCCGGTACACAGCGGATGCGTGATGTCATCAACAAAGGCATTACGGAAGAAAACGTGCTGGAATCGGCACGGATTGCCTTCCAAGGCGGCTATAAAAACCTCAAGCTGTATTTTATGATCGGTCTGCCCTACGAAACGGAAGAGGACGTAGCCGGTATTCCGCTTCTTGCCAAAAAGGTAGTCGACGTAGCCTATGAAATCCCTAGGCAGAAGGGCGAAAAGCCGGTGCAGATAACCGCCAGTGTTTCGTCCTTTGTCCCCAAGCCGCACACCCCCTTCCAATGGGAGGCACAGGACCCGGCGGCGTTACTGCGGAAAAAGCAGCAAATCCTTTGCGAAACTGTGCGTTCCAAGCGTTTGAGCATCAACTACCACGAATCCAAGCTGAGCGTTCTGGAAGGCGTTTTTGCACGAGGTGACCGGCGGCTTTGTGCCGTTTTGGAACGGGCAGTTATGCTGGGCTGCCGTTTTGACGGCTGGAGCGAGCATTTCGATTATGCACGCTGGGAGCAGGCCTTTGCCGACTGCGGCGTGGAAATGGAACGGTATACAAGAGCCAGAGCGGAAGATGAGCTTCTTCCCTGGGAAGTAATTGACTGCGGCGTTTCAAAAGCCTTCCTTTTGAAGGAACGACACGAAGCACAAAAGGGTGCCGTCACGCCCAACTGCCGTGAAAAATGCAGCGGGTGCGGTGCGGCCGCCTGGAAGGCAGGTGTATGCCATGTATAAATATATTGTACGGTACGCAAAAGAGGGCGATGCAAAATTCGTATCGCACCTGGATTTTCTCCGTCTGATTCAACGGGCTATGCGGCGGGCCAATTTACCGCTGAAGTTTTCAGAAGGCTTCAACCCCCATCCCTGCCTGTCCTTCGCCCATCCCCTGGGCGTTGGGATTACCGGAAAACGGGAGCTTTTTGAAGTGGAAATGACCGAGCCGTGCCCACTTCTTGCAGAACAGCTTGCACCGAAAATGCCCCGGGGTATCCAAATCGTGGAAGCGTTTCCCTGCGAAAAAAACCGGTTTTCCGATGTTGCCCGGGCTGTTTATACTGTTCTGCCCACCCAGCTTCCCACAGAAGAACAGCTGAAGGCTTTTTTAGAAAAGCCGGAGATTCTCACGGAAAAGAAAACGAAAAGCGGTATCAAAACCGCCGATATCCGTCCGGATATCTTCCGGGCAGAAATACGGGAAAATCTGCTGATTCTATGTCTTGCCGCCGGTAGCAATGCAAATTTAAAGCCTGCCACCTTTATGGAGGCACTGGCAGAACAAATACCGGACTATACACCGGGCTATTGTCGCTATACCCGGCTGTGTCTGACCGATCGGGAGAATAACGAAATCTGATTTTGGATAATATACACGAAAAAGCTTTTGAATTTTCGTGAAAATCTTTTAAAAAAAAGGTTTGCTTTCCGCCGGAAAAAAATATATAATATATGTAAGTGCTTTCCATCTGTGTTTTACAGGTGTAATAAAAGAGATTAGACAAAAATGGCGGCAGGAGAAAAAGCACCGTCATTTTTAAAATTTAGGAGGTATACTATGTTTGGTTATGGACAAGATGTGGGTATAGATTTGGGAACGGCTTCTGTTCTCGTCTATGTTCGAGGAAGAGGAATTGTTTTAAAGGAGCCCTCGGTTGTTTCAATTGACAAAAACACCGGCAAGGTGCAGGAAGTCGGTCTGGAAGCCCAGCGTATGATTGGTCGTACGCCCGGCAACATCGTTGCAATTCGTCCACTTCGTGACGGTGTAATTTCCGACTATGATACAACAGAAAAGATGCTCAAGTATTTTCTGAAGAAGGTTTGCAATAAACGTCTTTTCAGACCCAATGTAATCGTCTGCGTTCCCAGCGGTGTCACCGAAGTAGAAGAACGTGCCGTTATTGATGCCGCCATGCAGGCCGGTGCCAGACGGGTTCATCTTATCGAAGAACCGATCGCCGCGGCAATCGGTGCAGGCATTGATATTGCCAAGCCTTACGGTAGCATGGTTGTGGATATCGGTGGCGGTACCACAGACGTGGCTGTTATTTCTTTGGGCGGTCTGGTTGTCAGTAACTCCATTAAGATTGCCGGCGATGCCTTTGACGATACCTTGGTCCGTTATATTCGCAAAAAACATAATATTTCTATCGGTGACCGCACAGCAGAGGATATGAAAATCAAAATCGGCTGTGTGTATCCGAGAGAAGAGGATGAAACTATGGAAATCCGGGGCCGTTGTCTGGTAACCGGTCTGCCGAAGACGGTGACAGTACGCTCGTCCGAAATGCTGGAAGCATTGGAAGAGCCTGCTTCGGCCATTGTGGATGCTGTACATTCCGTTCTGGAACAAACCCCACCGGAGCTGGTAGGCGATATTTCTAACAGCGGTATCGTGCTGACCGGTGGCGGCTCTCTGATTCATGGTTTGGATCTCCTTCTGCAAAAAGAGACGGGCATCAGCGTCCGTGTGGCAGAGGATGCAGTTTCCTGCGTAGCAATCGGCACAGGCAAAGCACTTGATAATATTGATGCTTTGAAGGAAAACGTAAGCATCAGCAAGCGGAAATATCAGGTTTGATCGTTCCTTACAGACAAAAAAACATCCCTGAAGCATCGAGTTTCAGGGATGTTTTCTTTCATTGTAAAATTAGAATTGCCCCAATCAAGCATAAAAGCGTAATGCCGGCGACAATCGCCACAGGCAGGTGCAGCTTCGCTCCCTGTCCGTCTATACGGACGGTGGAGGGCGGAGCCAGCCTTGCCTTCCGTAGTGCCGAGACTACCGGCTTATAAATGAGAAGCATAATCGCCGCATTGATACCGCCTTTTATCAGATTGAACGGCAAAAACGCCGGAAGCAATAAGGCGGCAACGGCTTTCCTCGGCATACCCATATATATGGGTGTTATAAAATAGTTCCATAAGAGCATGGCAACCGTGGTAAAGAGACAGCCGCAGATGAGACCGGTAACCGCTCCCCCAAGCGTCCGTCTGTATTTATACAAAACAGCTGCGGTACAGGCAAAGGTACAGGAAGAAATTACATTCATCAAAAGCCCGATAACCCCTGTATCGCTCACTGTTATAAACTCCAGGAAGGCTACGACCAGTGCAATGACCGCCGCCTGGACCGGACCGTAAATAAATCCGCCCAGCGTTATGATAACGTCCTTTGGGTCATACTGCAAAAACCCCAGAAAAAGCGGCGGAATCAGTTTGCTCAGAAGCATCACTGCGTATGCGATTGCACAAAACAGTGCCAGTGTTGTTAATTTTTTTGTTTGCATTTTTAACCTCCAAAAAAGCACCGAAGAAAATACTTCGGTGCAGTACAAATACAAAGCCGCATGACGGTTCTGTACAAATATCTTCTCTCATCCAGACTGTAACTGTCGGTATTGGAATCGCACCAATTCATGCGTCAGACGCTTGCGGACTTTACCGCCGATCGGGAATTTCACCCTGCCCCGAAGTGTATTCGTTCTCTATTAAATTCGAATTTATTGTACCATATATATTATGTATTGTCAAGAAAAATTGTCTTTTTATTTCCGTTCACCTAAAAAGTATTGACTTTCCGGAAAAAATATGGTATACTGTTAAAAAATGAATGATGGAGGCCTGAAAAATGGAACATATCAAGACGATTCTGACACGCAATCTGTGTGAAAGTGCAAAAAACGGCGGCTGTGGCGAATGCCAGACTTCTTGTCAGTCTGCTTGTAAGACCAGTTGCGGTATTGCAAATCAGCAGTGCGAAGGTGCAAAGGAATCCAAGTAAGTATGCACATAAAATGCGGTGTAAAAAAGTCATTTTTTTACACCGCTTTTGTGTAGGGATAGGAAAAAAAGCTTCAGAGCGGACAAGCTGAGCCATACAAAGCCCGTAATGGGTTTTGTATGGGAATCCGAAGGCGTACGAATTTTTGCAGTTTTCACATTTACCGTGTTCTGTATAATTTTCGCCTTTTTGTGTTCCGGACTTTTTTACATCTCTTTTTTTGTTTAAGGAGAAAACCATGATACATCAATATACATTAGGAAATTACAATATTGTGCTGGACGTTGCCTCCGGTGCCGTACACGCCGTAGACCCCCTGGCCTATGACTGTATTGCTCTTTTCGCGGACAACGACCGGGAAACCGTGCTGTGTGCCGCTGGGGAAAAGCATCCCGAAGCTTCCCCGGCGGAAATCGAAGCCTGCTATGAACAGGTAGCGGCGCTCCGCGATTCGGGACAGTTGTTTGCTCCGGACACCTTTGCCCGGTCGGCAGGTGTGCTCAAGGAAAAAACTGCAGGCGTTGTTAAGGCGCTTTGCCTCCATATCGCCCACACCTGTAACTTAAACTGTGCCTACTGCTTTGCCAGCCAGGGAAACTATCACGGCGAGCGAAGTGTTATGTCCTTTGAGGTGGGAAAACAGGCACTGGATTTTCTCATTGAAAATTCCGGCACCCGTCGGAATCTGGAGGTGGACTTCTTCGGCGGTGAGCCGCTGATGAATTTTGATGTAGTCAAACAGCTTGTTGCCTACGCCCGCAGTATTGAAAAGGAAAAGAATAAAAATTTCCGGTTTACACTGACCACAAACGGCCTTTTGATTGATGACGATGTGATTGATTTTGCAAACCGGGAAATGAGCAATGTGGTGCTGAGCCTGGACGGACGGAAGGAAGTGCACGACCGGTATCGTGTAGACTATGCCGGAAACGGTAGCTGGGAACGGATTGTTCCGAAATTCCGCAAGCTGGTGGAGGCCAGAGGCGGAAAAAATTATTATATGCGTGGCACCTTCACCCATGAAAACCCCGATTTTCTACAGGATATTTTGACCATGCTGGATTTAGGCTTTACAGAACTGAGCATGGAGCCGGTCGTCTGTGCCGCGGGTGATCCTGCGGCACTGACAGAGGAAGACCTGCCCATTGTACTGGAGCAGTACGAAAAGCTGGCAGAACTGATGCTGGAGAGAGACCGGGAAGGAAAGCCCTTCACCTTCTATCACTATATGATTGATCTTGCCGGCGGCCCCTGTATTTATAAGCGGATTTCCGGTTGCGGCTCCGGAACGGAATATATGGCGGTAACGCCCTGGGGCGATTTATATCCCTGTCACCAGTTCGTAGGCGAGGAAGCCTTCCGGCTGGGTGATATCTGGAAGGGCGTGACGAATCCTGCCGTGCAGGAAAGCTTCCGGGAATGTAACGTGTATGCCCGACCCGATTGCCGGGACTGCTGGGCTCGGCTGTACTGCTCCGGCGGCTGTGCCGCCAACGCCTACCATTCCACCGGTTCGGTAAAAGGCGTTTACGAGTACGGCTGTACCTTGTTCAAAAAACGAATGGAATGTGCCATTATGGTGGCGGTGGACAGAGCACTGCGAGGGGAAACAGAATGAAAACGCCCATCTGCGATTTTGTGAGAAGCTACATAGAAAAGAACCCACTCCGCCTGCATATGCCGGGACATAAGGGCACGGACGGACAAGGCGGCGATATTACGGAAATTACGGGAGCGGACAGCCTGTACAGTGCCTCCGGTATTATCCGCGAAAGCGAAGAAAATGCCGGCTATTTGTTCGGTGCAAACACCTTCTTCTCCACCGAGGGCTCTTCCCACTGCATCCGTTCCATGGTATATCTTGCCGTTCTCCATGCCATAGAGACCGGTCGGCGGCCCCATATCCTTGCGGGACGGAACGCACACCAATCCTTCATCAGTGCCGTAGCGGCAGTAGACCCTCTTCTCACGTGGCTGTACGGTGAGGAAACTGCGTATCTGTCCTGTCGGGTAGACGGTGCGGCAGTGGAAACGGCGATTTCCAAGGCAAAAGAAAAGCCAACGGCACTTTATCTTACAAGTCCCGATTATCTGGGGAACACCGTAGATATCAGCGAGATAGCCGCCGTCTGTCATAGGCACGATATGCTGCTTCTCGTAGACAATGCCCATGGTGCGTATCTCCGCTTTCTGCCAAAGTCTCTGCATCCCATCGATCTGGGTGCGGATATAGCTTGTGATTCTGCCCATAAAACGTTGCCGGTACTGACAGGCGGTGCCTATCTCCACATCCGCCGGGATGCACCGGCGTATCTGGCGGCGGAAGCACGCCGGGCATTGGCACTGTTTGGTTCTACCAGTCCCTCTTATCTGATTCTTCAGTCCTTAGACCGTGCCAATCCGCTTTTAGCGGCGTATCCGGCACGGCTGGCATCCTTTCTGGAGGAAGTGAAGACGCTTCGTAAAAAGCTGGAGGGACAGGGCTGGCGGTTTGTCGGCAACGAGCCCTTAAAACTGACCGTGGATGCCAAACAATACGGCTACCTTGGCACGACACTTGCTGATATTCTGGCTGAAAATGCGATTGAATGTGAGTTTGCCGATCCGGATTTTCTTGTGATGATGCTAACGCCCGAAATCGGCAAAGAAGGGCTTCCCCGCCTTTTCGATGCACTTTCCTGCATACCGAAGCGTCCGGAAATTCTGCAAAAGCCGCCCACGCCCGGCAAGGCCGTACCCTGCCGCAGTATCCGAGAGGCGATTTTTGCACCGAGGGAGGAGATCCCTGTTTCCGAAAGTGTCGGTCGGATTCTGGCGATACAGCATCCTGCCTGTCCGCCGGCTGTTCCCATTGTGGTGGCAGGCGAACGGATTGACCCGGCGGCACTTTCTTGTTTTGCCTACTACGGCATCACCCATTGTACCGTTTTACGATCATAATTACTTCCAAAAAAAACGAAACGAAGTGTGGCTGTTGCCTCCTCGTTTCGCTTTTTTTATATCGGTTTTATTTTTGCATTTTAAAATACGCTTGTATGTATCCGGTTGTCAGTAATTTTTCTTTCAGCTCCTCGGTGCTTAGCTGTCTTGCTGTATCGGAATTATACGCTTTAAGTCCGCCCTCTGTCACGGCTTCGCCGCCGCCCGTTTCATAGTTTAGGTCCCGTAAATCCGCCGGCACTCTGTAAAAGTCCCCCAAATCCTCTGCCCGTGCACATTCCTCTGCCGTCAGAAGCGTCTCGAACCGTTTTTCGCCGTGACGGGAACCGATAATCTTAATGCGGCTACTGTCACCTCCAAGCAGTGCACATACGGCCTCTGCGTGGGTGAGCACCGATGCCGCTGCCGCCTTCTGCACCAGAACATCCCCGCTTTTCCCATGGGCAAAGGCAAACAGAACCAAATCCACCGCCTCCTCCAGGCTCATGACAAACCGTGTCATCCCCGGGTCTGTTACGGTAACCGCCTCCCCTGCCTGAATCTGCTTGAACCAAAGGGGAATAACGGAGCCATAAGAGCACAGTACATTACCGTAACGGGTACAGCAAATGGAGGTTTTTTCAGGAGAAACCGTCCGTGCTTTTGCTACCGCCACCTTTTCCATCAGCACCTTCGTAGCCCCCATGGCACTAATGGGATATGCCGCCTTATCGGTAGAAAGGCAAATAACCTTACGCACACCCGCCTCAATGGCGGCTGTGAGCACATTCTCCGTTCCCAGCACATTCGTTTTTACCGCTTCCATAGGAAAAAACTCACAGGAGGGCACCTGTTTCAGTGCCGCGGCATGGAAAATATAGTCTACGCCGTGCATGGCGTTTTTGATGCTTTGCAGGTCTCGGATATCCCCAATATAATATTTGATTTTCTCCGCATATGCCGGATAGACCGCCTGATATTCATGCCGCATATCGTCCTGCTTTTTCTCGTCGCGGGAAAAAATCCGAATTTCCCGGATGTCCGTTTTAAGCAGACGCTGTAACACGGCATTGCCAAAAGAGCCTGTCCCACCGGTAATCAGCAAGGTTTTATTCGTAAACATGATGCTTCACCCACCTTTCTTATATTGTATACCAAAAAGCATCGCCCGTCAAGAGATATGTAAAAGGGGGGTGTAAAATAATTCTCAAAAATCATTTTACACCCCATCACACTTTACCTTCCAATAAACATCTGCGTCCAGTAGTTGCCGTCTGCCACATAGCCTACGCCGATTTCGGTAAAGGACTTATTGAGAATATTTGCCCGATGCCCTTGTGAATTCATCCAAGCCTGCACCACCGCCGCCGGTGTTCTCTGTCCCTTGGCAATGTTTTCCCCGGCACTCCTGTAGGTAATCCCGAAATTCTTCATCATCGTAAACGGTGACCCGTAGGTAGGACTTGTGTGGGAAAAATATCGTTTATCCTTCATGTCCTGGGATTTGTACCGTGCTACTCGGCTTAGTTCCCAGTTGGTCTTCAGTGCCGGAAGACCGTTTTCGGCTCTGGCTTCGTTCACAAGGCGAATAACCTCGCTTTCAAAATCCAACACCGCCTTGTCCACGCCGGGAACGGCCAGCACCTGCCCCGGATAAATCAAATCCGGATTTTTAACCTGGGGGTTAGCGTTGATGATTTCCGCTACGCCCACCTCGTACTGCACGGCTATTTTCCACATGGTATCACCGCTTTTTACGATGTGCATATCCTGGGCCGCTGCACCGGAAGGTATTAAAAGTACAGCTGCAAGCACAGAAAGTGCAGATAGTCGCTTTTTCACTATCAAAAACCTCCTTGCTTTTCAGGAAAGGTACATCCCCATTATAGCACGGCAAAAACGGCTTTGCAAATGCAATATTTCCCTTTTGCTGCTTGGCAAAAATTTCCTCTTGCATTTTTTCATCGCATATGGTATACTTTTTGTAGGTTGCTAAAAAGCAATAACGGAGGGAAGGCTATGAAAGAAAAAGTATACCTTTGCATTGATTTAAAATCCTTCTATGCCTCTGTGGAGGCGGTGGAACGAGGACTGAATCCGTTTACGACCAATCTGGTGGTTGCAGATTCCAGCCGGGGAAGGGGTGCCATCTGTCTTGCCATAACGCCCGCACTAAAGGCACTGGGCATACAGAACCGTTGCCGTCTTTTTGAAATTCCTTCCCATATCGACTATATTACGGCAATGCCACGCATGAAGCGGTACATCGAATACTCTGCCGAGATTTACGCTATTTATCTCCGGTTTGTAGCGAAGGAGGATATTCTGGTTTATTCCATTGACGAATGTTTTTTTGATGTGACGCCCTATTTACAGCTATACGGTAAAACGCCCCGGGAGCTTGCGTGTATGATGCGGGAGACTGTTCTTGCAGAAACCGGCATCTGCGCCTCTGTGGGCATTGGGACGAATCTGTTCCTTGCAAAGGTGGCACTGGATATTACGGCTAAACAGGCGGCGGACCATATCGGCTTTTTGGATGAAACACGCTTTCAGAGCACTCTATGGCACCACACCCCCATCACGGATTTCTGGAATATCGGTCCCGGCATTGCACGGCGGCTTTCTAGGTACGGCATCTATGATCTTTGGGGTGTGTCCCATACAAATCCCCAGTGGCTCCGGCGTGAATTCGGCGTAAATGCCCAGTATCTCCTGGATCATGCCTGGGGGCAGGAGCCCTGCACCATAGCGGAAATCCATGCCTACACCCCGGAGAGTACCTCGATTTCCTCGGGGCAGATTCTGTTTGAAAACTACGATTTTGACCATGCGTTGCTGGTCCTGAAGGAAATGGTGACGGAGCTTTCTCTGGAGCTTTTGGAACGCGGTATGCAGACAGATTCCATTGCCCTCAGCGTCGGCTTTGCTCGCAGAGAGCTTCCGCCTTGCGGCAGTTCCCGCCGGCTGGACGGGTATACCGACTCCTGTCGTAAGCTAACCTCTTCCTTTGTTTCCCTCTTTTCGGAAACTGTACGCCGTGACGAGGCTATCCGCCGACTGACGGTGAGCTTTAACCGTCTGGCCGCCGGAGATTTCGTCAATTACGATATGTTTTCAGATTATGCGGCCGATGAAAAAGAACGAAAAAAACAAACCGCCATTTTAGAGCTGAAAAAGCGGTTTGGGAAAAATGCTGTCTTACGCGGTATGAACTTAGAAGAAAAAGCAACGGGCATGATCCGGAACAAGCTGATAGGAGGACATAATGGGGATATATAAAAGAGCCACACAGTTTACGCCTTTTGCGGCACTGCGTGGCTACTATGAGGAAATTCAATTACGGGAGAAAAGGCTGGAGCGTGTGGAGAAAATAGAGCTCATGGAGGACGCCGCCGAGCTTCTCAACCGAGATTTAGCCGCCCTCGTCCGGGGGCAGCCTGTGGAAATCATTTATTTTTCCGACGGGACGTATCTCTCTATCCGGGGACTTTTTGCCGGCATTGATCCTCTCCGTCGGAAGCTGAAGGTTGTGAAAACAGAAATTGATCTCGATGCCGTAATTCAAATACGGTCCGACTGATTACACGAGCGGCAGTGCCGCATCCAGCCAGTGCTTTGCAATAATGGCGTGTCCCTGGTCTGTGGGGTGCACGCCCTCTTTGGTAAGTGCATGGGCAGAAAACGCCTCGGCGGCTTTGGCAAGCGGTGCGTCCAGCGAGACAAAGGTAGCATCAAAGGTTTCAGCAAGACGGCGGACAATGGAACGAACGGAATCCACCTCCGCCCGTGTGATGGTGGTTGTGTTGTCCGGCGTGAGGAACGGCTCCATAATGATAATCGGAATATCTCCAAGGGTGCTTCGGGTACGGGTCAGAAGTGCTGTATAGTTTTCCTCCAGCTGTGCATCCGTCAGCCCCATCCCCCGATTCCTGTGCCAGATATCATTGATACCCACGAGAATCGACAAAAGAGCCGGGTGAAGGGCAAGGCAATCCGCATCCCAGCGGTCTGCAAGGTCACTTGTCCGGTGTCCGCTGATGCCCCGGTTTAAAAACCGAAGCCCCAGCTCCGGCCGCAGTACCGACAAAGCACCGGCTACAAGCTTTGGATAACCCGAGCCCAGATCATTCGTGTCCTCCCGACTACGACCGCAATCCGTAATGCTGTCACCCTGAAACAAAATTAAATCCCCTTTTTGCAGTGCCATAAAAATCACATCCTATATAAAATACATACCTATTATAAGACCACGGGAAAATTTTGTCAAGGCTTTAAACGACAAACCGACGATATGCAGAGGGCGTCATGCCGACACGTGCTTTAAAGATTTTTGTGAAATGGTGCAGACTTTGAAATCCGCATTTACATGCCACATCGCTTACGGAGATATTTTGTGACCGGAGCATTTCCATGGCGGCAACGATGCGGCGTGAAATCAGAAAATCATGGATCGTACTGCCGGTGTGGGCTTTGAATATACGGTTTAAATACGCACTGTTAAAATGGAAGTGTGCGGCAATGCTTTCGTTTGAAACAGGGCTGTCGTAATGGATATTTATGAAGGTTATCATACGCCGTACAAGGGCAGCATCTGCATGTTCTTTCGGCTTTTTTTCGTTGGCGTGCGTCTGTACCAAGGTGATGATGGCGGCTGTAAGGAGTGCGGACAAAAGCATATCCGTATAGATACCGCCCATAAAATATTCCGTTGTAATTTGACTAAGCATGCGTTCCGGAATCGGGGCATCCTGCAGGACAATCGGTGCGTTCAAAAGCGGTACATCCTCAAAATACGGACATTCAATTATTTGTGCTTCACGAAAGCCGGTACTGTGTATCGGATGAAATGTCTCTTTTATATGCGAGAAGGCATGGGTATAGTCGAAATTTACGGAATAATACTTCACATCCTCAATCTCCCATACATATTCCGTCCCGGCCCTAAACAGAACGGCAGTGCCCGGATACAGACTGTACCGCGTGTTTTCGATCGTCATGTGCCCACTGCCGGACAGAATGTAAAACAGGCGGCAATCCACCGTTTTAATCCGTACATGCACATCCTGCGTATTGCTTTTATTCAGAGTTCCCACAAGCGCCTGTCGCACAAAGGGGTGTATATCTTCTAATCGCATCCCGTATCCCTCCTGTAAGAATATTATCATAAAAAGATAAATTTGTAAATAATAAAATGCAATTTTATGCGAACTTAGAAATATAAAGGTTCAAAAAAGACAAATTTATGTCTGTTTTGTGTATTGCTTTTTTCTGTGGAATTTTGTATACTGTGGATAATGTAAGAAAAGGGGTTGTTTTTATGGAGCAAAAAATTTCAGTTGCCATAATCGGATGTGGAGCGTTCGCACATCACTTTGTGGAGCTGTTCAAAGCACATCCGAACACGAAAAAGGTGTACGTATGCGACTTGATTCCGGAGAAAGCGGAAGCATTTGCCACGGAGTTTGGCGTGGAAATAATCGGAAGCTTTGAAGAAGCACTGGAGAGAAAGGATATTACCTGTGTTGCTAATTTTACACGTCGGCATCAACACGGCGATATTTCCATACGTGCCCTTGAGGCCGGGAAGCATGTATTTTCCGCAGTGCCGATGGCATCCACGGTGGAGGAATGTCGGGAAATTGTCCGCCTGGTGGAGAAAACCGGGCTTATCTATATGATCGGGGAAACCTGTTACTATTATCCGTGTGCCATGTTTTGCCGGGAGGCGTATCAAAGCGGAAGAATGGGAGATTTTGCCTATGGGGCTTCCCAATACTATCACCATATTGACGATATCAGCTACGGAAAGGTAAAGGAGGAACGGGGCATGCCGCCGCTTTTTTATCCGACCCATTCCACAGCAATGCTTCTGTCAGCGGTAAATTCCTATGCGAAGAAGGTGGTGTGCTTCGGTTGCCGAACAGAAGACCCGGCATTCCGGAAGGACGGAAATGTATGGGGAAACGAATTTATTAACCAGTATGTGCTCATGGAGCTCGCCTGTGGCGGAACGGCCCGTGTGACGGAAGCACGGGGCTTTGGATACGGAAGGCCAAGCTCCTACATCTCCTCTTTATATGGCACGAAGGGCAGTTATGAATTTAATAATGCTCAGCATCTTCTGTATGAAAAGGAGCTGGGTAGTGAAACAGAAAAGGTTCACCTTACGGATATAAGTGACTATGTAAATCCGGCAGATATGGTAAGAAATAAGACAGTACCGGACTTTAAGGAAAGAGTTGCAAACGGAGAATGGCAATGGAGCTCACCGGCAGAAATACAGAAAAAGGAATACGCACGTATCCCGAAGAGCTTCCGGGGTCTGAAAAACGGTCACATGGCATCGCACCAGCTTTTGATAGATGATTTTTGCAGTGCTGTGATAAAAAGAGAAACACCGGTCCTAAACGCATGGTTTGCCGCAAGATGTAATATTCCCGGTCTTATCGCCATTGAATCGGCAAAGCAGGGCGGCGTTCCTCTTACGGTGCCGGA
Organism: Oscillospiraceae bacterium; assembly: GCA_015068765.1. Lineage (GTDB taxonomy): Bacteria > Bacillota > Clostridia > UMGS1883 > UMGS1540 > SIG447. The sequence goes on along the minus strand of SVJY01000019.1, from coordinate 3,888 downwards.
CCTTGGGGATGCCCCGGAAAAGTAAGGAGAAAAGCATGGGATACATATATCTTACAGCCGCACTTTTGGCCGGTGTCGCAAAAGGCTTTTGCGGCAAAACGGTAAGTCGGGACATGGAGACTTTCAGGGAATGTATCTTTATCAATTTGATGCGGATGCTTTTCTGTGCCCTGATCGGCCTTCTTCTTGCCATGCCGAAAGCAGGGCTGGCCGGATTTTCCGTTTCGGGCGATGCCCTTGGCATTTGTCTTTTGGCAAGCCTCAGTATGAGTACGTTTTGTGTCTCCTGGATGTACGCCTATCGCAATGAGGCCTATATGTTTCTGAGCATTTTCACCATGCTCGGGACAGTCGTAACCTGTTTACTTGATTATGCGGTCTACAAAGCCCCGATTTCTGCCGGAGAATGGATCGGAATAGGGGTTTTGTTCGGCGCAGTCCTGATTATGTCCAAATATAATAAGGGGATTTGCGGACGCCTGACACTCCGGGGACTGGCAATCTTGATTGCGGGGAGCGTCGGCTCGGCCCTCGCTGATTTTTCGCAAAAAATGTATGTACGCGAGATTGGGCAGAGTGCCGAAATATTCAATTTTTATATGTATGCGTTCGGGTTCCTGTTGCTGCTTTTCGTATATCCTTTCACCGCCGGGCGGCACGCCTCGGTCAAAACGGCACCGAAGCTGCACGACCGGAGGCATATGGGGCTGTATTTTGCCATGGCGTTTTGCCTGTATTTGAATTCTGTCACAAAAACAATGGCGGCGGCTTTTTTGTCGGCAGCACAAATCTATCCTGCTCTCCAGGGTGCAAACTTGATTTTATCGGCACTAATGGCACACACGTTGTTTAAGGAAAAAATGAACGCCAAGGGCGTGGCCGGGGTTTTGACGGCATTTGCAGGCCTTATGATTATGCACATCGCCTGAACCCGGCGGATAGAAAAACGGATTTTTCCCAGGTTTTTTGGGGGAAATCCGTTTTTTTGCTTTACAAATTGGAAAAAAAGGGGTATAATGGTATAGAACGTTTCTTGAAAGGACGGAAAAGAATGGAAAAATTTTATATAACCACGGCTATTGCCTACACGTCAAGAAAACCACACATAGGAAACACCTATGAAATCATTTTAACGGATGCTATTGCACGTTTTAAACGGCAGATGGGAAATGATGTTTTCTTTTTGACGGGAACCGACGAACATGGGCAGAAAATTGAAGAAATTGCAAAAGAACAAGGCGTTTCTCCAAAGCAGTATGTGGACGGTGTTGCGGGAGAAATTAAAACGATATGGGATTTAATGAACACCAGCTACGATAAATTTATCAGAACTACAGATGACTATCATGAAAAAGTAGTGCAGAAAATATTTAAAAAGCTTTATGACCAGGGCGATATTTATAAAAGCGAATACGAAGGACACTACTGTGTGCCGTGTGAAACCTTCTTTACTGAAACGCAGCTTGTAGACGGAAAATGCCCGGACTGCGGAAGAGACGTGACAAAGGCAAAAGAAGAAGCCTATTTCTTTAAAGTAAGCAAATATCAGGACAGGCTTATGAAGCATATTGAAGAAAACCCCGAATTTATTATGCCTGAATCCAGAAGAAAAGAAATGGTGAACAACTTTATCAAGCCGGGACTGCAGGACCTTTGTGTTTCTCGTTCATCCTTTAAATGGGGTGTTCCTGTAAGCTTTGACGAAAACCATGTTATATACGTTTGGATTGATGCGCTGTCGAACTACATTACAGCACTCGGATACGACGTAGACGGAAGTGGCGATTTATACAAAAAATACTGGCCTGCAAATGTGCATATTATCGGCAAAGATATTCTTCGTTTCCATACGATTTACTGGCCCATCATTCTGATGGCACTTGGCGAACCACTCCCCAAACAGGTATTTGGTCATCCTTGGTTACTTAATGGCGATAGCAAAATGAGTAAGTCTCTTGGCAACGTTATTTATGCTGATGATTTAGTCCGCCATTTCGGTGTGGATGCTGTAAGATACTACGTTCTCCGCGAAATGCCCTACGCACAGGATGGAACCATCACATACGAAACACTGATTTCACGGTTTAATGCCGACCTTGCAAACACACTCGGAAATCTTGTGAACAGAACGGTTGCCATGAGCAAAAAATATTTTGATGGTAAAATTGAAAACACCGGTGTTTGCGGTGAATTTGATGAAGATTTACGGAAAACGGCTCTTGACACGAAAGAAAGCGTTATCGCCAAAATGAACGAGTTCAGAGTTGCGGATTCTCTTGAAATCATTATGAATCTTGCAAGAAGGCTCAATAAATATATTGACGAAACAATGCCCTGGGCACTTGCCAAAGACGAAGCAAGCCTGGGAAGGCTCAAAACTGTTTTGTACAACTTAATTGAAGGCATAAGATATCTGGGTATTCTTCTTGCCCCGTTTATGCCGGAAACATCGCAGGAAATACTGAAACAGATTGGTGCAACATATACAGATATTGCCTCTCTTGACAGCTTCGGCAAAACGGAATCGGGTACCTTTGTTGGAGATGCAAAGCCTTTATTCCAACGCATTGACGAAACGAAAAAGCTGGAGGAAATTACAAAGGAAATAGAAGAAGCCAAGAAAAAGGCTACTAAAGAAGTTAAAAAAGAGGAAACAAGCGAAATTACCATTGACGATTTTGCCAAGGTAGAACTCAAAGTTGGCGAAGTGATTGATTCAAAACCCGTCGAAGGTGCTGATAAGCTTTTGGTTTCACAGATTAAAATCGGGGATGAGGTCAGACAGATTGTGTCGGGAATTGCAAAATATTATAATCCCGCCGAGCTTATCGGCAAGAAAGTTGTCGTTGTCACAAACTTAAAGCCTGTAAAGCTCCGTGGCGTGCTGTCTGAAGGTATGATTCTTGCCGCATCGGACGGTAAGGATTTATCGCTGATTGCCCCTGACAAGGATTTTGAAAGCGGTAGCCAGGTACGATAAGGTGAATGCTATGTTTATCGATTCGCACGCACATTATAACGCCGAAGCCTTTGCCGAGGACAGGGATGCACTTCTCGCCTCTCTGCCGGCGGCAGGGGTAGATGCGGTTGTCAATATAGGCGATTCTCTCTCGGCAAGCGAAACCTGTCTCCGCCTTTCCGAGCAACACTCCTTTGTATATGCCGCCGTGGGTGTGCATCCGGAAAATGCGGCAGAAATCACCGAGGAAGGCCTTCGCCGGTTGGAAAAACTGGCAGGTCACGAAAAAGCGGTGGCGATTGGTGAAATCGGGCTGGATTATTATTACGACGATGTGCCCCGGGATATCCAGCGTTTTGCCTTTCGGGAACAACTGAAGCTGGCGAAGAAGCTGGGGATGCCGGTGGTCATTCATGACCGGGATGCCCACGGAGACTGCTTGCAGATCTTACAGGACGAAAACATCACCGCCGGGGTGATGCACTGCTTCTCCGGCAGTGTAGAGTTTATGCGTGAGGTGGTTCGTTTAGGGCTGTATGTGGCGTTAGGCGGCGTCGTTACCTACAAAAACGCCCGGCATACCGTGGATGTGGCCAGGGAAGTATCGCCGGATCGGCTTCTCTTGGAAACGGACTGTCCCTATCTTTCCCCTGTTCCCCACCGTGGCAAACGCAATTCCTCCCTGTATCTTCGCCATACGGCAGAAAAAATCGCAGAAATCCGTGGCGTGGATGTGGAAACCGTGGCGACGATTACGGCACAAAATGCCAGACGGCTTTTTGGTATAATATAAAGTAAGTACAAAAGGGCGTGTCTCAATAAGTGTTTTTTTACTAAATTGAGGCAACGCCCTCTTTTTCTGCCTAAAATGTGAATAACTTTCAGAAAATTCTTTGATTTTTGGTACACAAAACAAAGCTCGTTGTTTT
>SVJY01000018.1 GCA_015068765.1 Oscillospiraceae bacterium | reverse complement strand
CACTTTTTCTTGTTTTTAAATAACGGAGAAAAGAAGCTTTTATAATCCTCCAAATCTACCTTTTCTGCTCCGTATTGTTTTGAAGCCTCCGGAGTAAATTCCTTATCAAAAAAGTGAGTATGTGCATAGTTCGCTTCCGGTTTCATCAAAAACGGTTCCGAAGAAAAACCCACGAAAAATCAGACATCACTTTAATTCAATCATAGCACACGCCATTTGTCCCTGTCAACTGTACATTTTCTCTATGTTTCCAAAAAAATCCACGTCTACTAGCCGTTGTTTTTTATGTGTTTTTCGGTGTTTTTGAAAAAATCCATATCAATTTAAAATAAAAACCTTGATTTTTTCATGCGGTTTTGTTATACTATCCCTAAGGGGCACCGGAACACTTCGGGGGGCAGGTGATTTGTATATGAAAAATTTGAATGAGCCGATGAAAAATCTGGATGTGTATCCAAGCGATCCGATTTACGAGGTAAGCACGCGGAGATGGTCGGGCGACCATTGCTACAACACGCATCGTTTTTTCTATGTAAAGGCAGGCGCTTTTGTTCTGAACATCGGTAAGCACACCTATATTGTGCGAAAGGGACAGCTTGCGTTTTTACCCGCAAACCGTCCCCATACATACTGGCTTTCACCGGATTCGCCCCCAAAATACATCCACTTCTCCTTCCTTGCGTACGCCCATGGTGAAGACTTTTTTGAGCACTACGGTTTTGCAGACGATCATCATGTTGTCTCTGTTCCGGAAGAGCTGATCGACCGTTGCGTTGAACAAATGTTGTTTACAGAGCTTGGCGATACTAATCTTTCCCACTATATCATAAAAGCCGCACAGCATGCTACTTTATGTGCAATTTATGCAAGGGCACGCATTTTATCGAAGGACGCAAGAAATGAGTTCCAGGATGTAATCGCCTTTATGCAAGAACACATTGCGGAAGACCTTTCCCTTGATGCTGTAGCGGAAAGGTTTCATTTTAACCCCAACTATTTTGGATCAAAATTCAAGAAATACATGGGTGTTTCTCCTATGAAATATTTCGCAGAAATGCGGGCACAGTTTGCCGGCGAGCTTTTGAAAACAACAGATTTAAGTCTCAAAGAAATTGCCGCACGTGTTGGTTTTTCTGATATTTATTATTTTAAAACGTTCTTTAAAAAGCAAATGGGTATACCGCCTGAAAACTTTAAGAATGTGTTTGTCCCTCCGCCGGAATTGGGGCGTGTGTAATTAAGAGGAAGACGAAAAATAAACGGCACAGAAACAATTCAATCCCGCTTGAATTATTTCTGTGCCGTAAACGTTCATATTCTTTTGCTCTATCACGAATAAGTTCCACCCGGTACTCTTACTTATATTTGACAAAGCAACGCTACGTTTACACTAGCTTCAATAAACGATTCCGTAATCCATCCTGTGTTCTGTAAATCTGTTGACCGCACTGCCTGTCATCTTTATTTCAATTATATTTTCTCCTTTTTTTAGGTAGGGCGTGAGATAGAATTCATGCGCATTCCAAAGGCTAAATCCTGCAAATTTTTCATTCACAAAGCATTCTGCCATTTCTTCGCCCGTTACTTTAATATACATATTATCTGTTTCGGTGCAATTTACGGTTCCGCTGTATGTCTTTGAAAATTCCTTGCAGTTTTCCGAAATCATTTTAAACTGAACATCTATGTAATTCTTTTCATGTTCCGGTACCCATTTTGCCTGATTTTCAGAGTCAACTACAATTAAAATGCTCTCCCGTCTTTTTAATAAAAGGTGAAAAGATGTTGTTCCCTCCTTTTCTTCGCAGCTTAAATCCTTAACATCTCCCGTCCAGAAGTCCATCGCTATCAATGCACCGCGAAGCGGCACCGCAGCATGTACATCAATATCCTTTTCTCCTTCATTGGTAAGGAAAAAGGCATCAACCCCGTCTTTTATAATATGGCTGCATCGCAAATCCGGGCACGCTTTATCAAGGTAAATATCTCGATAGGGAATTTCCCGAAGTCCTTTTACCTGCTTCAATGCAGAAAGACGATTTTTCTTGTCGCATAAAACATATTCGTAAACATTTTCGCCTATGTAAAGCTTATTGTTTTTGATATTTGACTCCTTTATTGCACTGTATGGAACATAATTGAATTCAACCTGATTTTCATAAAGCGGTACAACTTCATCGGTCGGCATATCCCGTTTCTCGCACATCACACATATTTTAGCCGCGTTTTTAGAATCAGACATAAGGCATGAAATCCTTTTTATATACAAGCTTATTGTATTAAAATGCTGCCACCATATGTTATTCGGACCAACATCGGGCGGTCTCTCATCCTTTCTCTCTCCTGCGACACTATAGTAAAAAGCATGCGGAATATAAAGGTTAACACCTCGAACGCCAAGCCAATCCGTGTACCACTTAAGGTCTCCACCCGAAAAATTCCAGGGTATAGTATCTTTGCAACAGGCACCATAGCATTCATTTGAATTTCTACCGCCATATATCCTTGCAGCATCAGATGAACATTTTGCCTGTGCACTTTCCGCTCCGCCGGCAAGCCCTCCCTCTTCGGGTGCAATCCATCTTAAAACCAAATCCTGACCGGGAATATGAAAAAACCGCTCACATTCAATATCATCGCCACGGTGCGGATGCCCCATAAGTGCAATGCCGTGGTTTTCACACCAGGCGGACAGAGACTTATAAAAAACCTCATTTTCCCGCTCTAATACCGCTTTTCCATAAATATGGACAGTATCGTTATTTTCTCCTGTAAATAATGCCTCAAGGTCAGACAGTTTTCCTCCGAGAGACTCTATCACATCTTCAAAACCCCAAGTCCATGGAAAACAATTTTCTCTTGCACATCTACCCACGGCAGATGGTTCATCCGTAAAAAATCCAATAATCGTATTCCCAAAGAACCTTTTTAAAACAGAATAATAACGTTCGTGGGTAAGCTCGATGAATGTATTTACTGCCGCATGGGAAAGTAAATCTGCCGATGGGGGTGCGTTGTTCTCGTGATCATCCTCGCCAAAGTGGATGCCTCTGATCGTGCCGTTGGTGTTTACCTGGACGATGTATTTTCCGCTTTTGGTTTCGGCAATAACTTTACCTTCTGCTTTATCTTCTGAAAGAATTATGCCCTGCGATGCAAAACGCGGATCAGACTTTACAACAAGTCCATGTGCACTCCCGGAAGGATACATTGCCTCATCATACAATATAATCTTCATATCAAGCTTTGCGGCGGTTTCAACCGCTGTAATTATAAAATGCATAAACTTGTCGGACAAATATTCGATACTGTCAGGGATTCCTATTCTGGGGTGCAATACAACGCCGTGAACCCCCTTTTTATTAAAATCCGTCATCTGGCGTATGATTTCTTCATCACGCAAGTCGTCATTTAAAAACCAAAACGGCATTGGAGAAAATTTTCGTTCCGGTGTCTTTAGTTTTTCAATCAACACCCTTGCTTTATTCGTCATTTCTTCTGACCTTTCCATACAATTATTCCGTTTTTCTTAAATTAAGTCATACTGAGACCAAGTCCTATTCCAAGTATGTTTCACTGTTAATCTATCTTTTTGAAAATCCGTTCCGCCATCTTTTTCATTCCGAGATCCCCCGGATGTGCAGCAACTCCGCTATGCACGAACAGACCGATTGCTTTCATTGCATCGTCATCGCCAAGGTCTCCAAGCTCAACCAGCGGAAGATTATTTTCCGTAGCATACTCCCGTATTGCCCGATCACCGGGATGACGCCAGAAGCCTGTGGTGATAATGGTTTTCGCCTTTCCGGACGGATTCAGGTACTCCATAAGCCTTCCCAGTTCTCTTTTGAAAGTTACAGAATCAAAATCCGCCTTTGGGCAATTCTCAACAAACCGCATAATAATGATATCTGCATCAAAATCACGTGCAGCTTCAAAACGCATATGCGTTTCTTCGCCGTTTTTGTAATGCACTTCCCAATCTGACACCTGGCAAATACAAAACGATGCATCCTCGTCCGTTTCCTGCACCATTTTCATGAGAACATGTACGTAATCCTTCTCTTTTTCCGACGCCGCCATGCCCCAATTATGATTCCAGCCGATTTCTCTTTTTACACCGTGCAGTGTCATGGAGTTTCCTGTAAACAGAATCCGCTTTCCTTTTCCGCTCGGATTTTCAAAAGAAACAATGTCCGATGCTTTCAACTGATTTCGGGCATTTACTGTATTTTTCGCCAATTCCGCGTACGCATCTGCCTTAGGTGAAAGTGTGAAATTTTCTACATCCTCCAGCTTCCATGTGCCGGGAATATGCTCCAGCGGCTTGCCGTTTACAGTAACATCCTCCATTTGAATATTATAAAGTCTTGCGTTTTCCCGACAGTTTTTTGTCCATGCCGGCAAATGGATATCTCCGTTTATTTTTTCAATTCTTTCATCATAATATATATGAATACCGCGGAACGTCACATCATGAATCCACCCACTCCCGGCAAATTCTTCATCTGTGTCTCCCGTACCTTTGATTCCCCAAGCTTTTTTGGTGTCTTCCGTCCAATATTTCGGATTCCCAATTGCAAAAAGATTCGGGGGTGCTGTTTCATTCCATACCTCATACTCCATTGCATCGTCTGCCTGAAACACCTGCGGCGAATCATAAACATTATATTCTATATGCATATTTTCAAACAGAACATCAGAAATCCGGGCACTTCCACCTGAGCGTACATCCATGCAGGTACCACTACCACGTAGGATACTGCATCCCCGAAATACGATGTTTTTATACGATTTACAATCTGTTTCAATGCCAAGCTCGCAGCAATTTCCCCAACCGCACCAAAGTACGCAATTTTCCGTCAGAATATTTTCCACATCGGTATGGGCATATAGGTCAATACCCTTAATCACAATCGTGTCATCAAAAGAATGTACAAATGAATTTAATATTTCCACATTCTGACTGTTGACAGCATCAATTCCGTCTGTATTATAGCGCCACTGTCCAAAAACCTTTACATCGTTTATTTTCACGTTGAAACAATGAAAAAAACTGATGCACCAATTGACGGAGTTCCTGCACAAAACGCCTTCTATTTCCACATTTTCACAGTCATATAGTCTGATATTTCCGCTTGCGATTCCTTCGTAACAATGCTTGGAAAACCGTTCCTCTGCCGAACCATCTAACAGTCCATTCCCGAAAATACGGATGTTTTTGGCATTATCAGCAAAAACAGTTCCGAATACCAACGCATCTTTATCCACATATACACTTTCGTTATCCTGCAGCACAATCTTCCCGGGTATATGTACACCCGGACCGAAATAATGCGTAACCTCGTCTTCAGTAGGTGCTTTTATGGGCGGTGCATTAAATATAAACAAACAACCGTGATGGTTATCCCCTTCGAGGACAAACTGTCCGTTCTTCGGAAGCGTAACAGAAATTCTTCCTTCTTTTTCCACGGGTACAATGCCACAAGATAAGGGACGAAGGCAGACTCTTTCATGGGGGATTTTCATTTCTACTTCAAGCTGTACCGGCTCGTCGCTTACAAGATTGATAAATGAAACAACTTCGGTCTGTTCGATCGGTCTTTGGTAGCCGGGCCAAATACGGTTAAAGGGCATCTTGGAAATACGACAAGTATAAACGGGCACTTCCTCGTTATCAATAAATACTCTGTAATCTGCCGAAATCGGCTCCTCATATTCAATTATGAATTTTGTAGGATTATGCTTAAATACCGAATAAGAAATCATGTCTAAATATCTCCTTAACTCAAAAATACTCTACTGTTTTTCCTTTAAAACAACAGATAAGAAACCTTCCCGTTTTTTATTGTGACATCCAGTCGTTTTTCCTCTGTCAGCGAAAGATTTTTTATTGACAGAGAGCTTTCCCGCAGTTCTTTTGTAAGCTTTGGCGAAATGGTCACTGTATCCCCTTCCGCATCATAGCGAATACCGAAAATAATTTCTATTATAATTTCCAGATACTGCGAAGCCGTCCACGCATACTGCATAACACCATGGCCGCTTCCGTCGAAGGGGTTGATGAATTCAGCACAATTCTGATTAAAAGCCTTTACGGTTTTCCATGCAAGTTCTGCCGCCAGCGCATCTTCTCCGCAATCCGAAAGGCCCCGTATGACCATTTCATTTAAAAGGCTCCACACATTGCCGCTCCAGCTTGCATTTCCTTGATAATCCCCTTCTGTTACAGTGAATAGTTTATCAAGCTTGGAAACAGAGGTAAGCGGTATGGTATCCCAATTAAAATGTGCATGGTCCTGCAAAAGTGCAACCAGCTTCTTCTGCCGGTCCTTCGGGGCAATGCCGAGCCGGAGTGGGAAAAAGGTTGACGCCATAAGGCAATCCACATGCTGACCGCTTTGGATATCCAGCGGATAGTAAGCCCCTTTTTCTTCATTCCATAAGTACCGGTTAATGTTTTCTTTAAGCTGCTCTTTTTGCGAATGCAGTTCCTTTGCGTCCGCCTCGCTTCCGAGTGCTTCCGCAAGGCACGCCGTATAATGCAAACCCACATATACTTCGGTATTTGTATCAACAGGTGCATATTCTCCCGTACAGCCGAGATACGGTATAAAAGTCTCCTCAAAAACTGCTGTTATCAGACCCGTTTTGGAATCCCGTCTGTTTAGGAGCCACCACTGCAGGTATTTTTTCATCATGTCGTACACCGCTGTTTTCAGAGAAATGTCAGAAGAGCCTTCCAGGATATGATAGGCAACATCGAAAAGCTTCGGCAGCGAAGACGCGTCGTGTCGTTGCCCGAGCTTATCTCCGCCGGCAGCTGTTTCAGGAAGAACATCCTTTCCCCAAAGGCAGATCCTGCCATCCTCCTTTTGCGATTCAATGAAGTTCAGCAGTGCTGTTTCTGCAAATTTCCTGTCAATCCATTTATAGCCTGCAAGTGCCAGGGAAGAATCAAGCTGCCACCACTGTCCGCCATAGTGACCGCCCGGTGCAAAATAGGGGTGCATAAACCCAAACGCTTCCGCATTCTCCTTTTTACAAGCCTCCAGACAATCGACGGCATAATCCATATCTTCTTGTGTTATTCCCGGAAACGTGATGTTCATAATATCGCAATCCTTTCTACAATAGCCGTAGCTATATTTTATGTAACACGAACAAGCATACAATCTGGATGCATTCAATTTAATAAAGTCAAGAAAATTTTACTGAAAATGCGGCAAACCCAAACGGCTCGATGTCACCCGAAAGCCGTACCGTGTTGCCAAAGATTGTGCCACTGCAATTGAGAAATTCAATTTCGCCGCATGGACGGTCCAATACAATCTCCGCATCCATAATTTCATCCGCATTGACATTGTATAAGGCAACTGCCAGACGGCTTCCGTCCTCACTCTGCTTCGTCTGCATATACAGCCACGGATTTTTAAGGCTGACCGCCGGCAAGGGTCTGCCGCAAAGCCATTTTATCGCCTCTGTAAGATGTTTTTGACGGTGGTAGCTGAGGAAGTACCAATGACTTTGCGGATGCGTTTCATACATATCCGTACAAAAAACATAGAAGCGAATTCCCTTCCCGTTTTCATACAGATAGGATGCCGCCGTTTCATCCGGCGTAAACACAGTTTTAATCCGTGCACCGTTTTGTAGCTCCGTGCGGTAAACGGCCACGCCGGGCGTCAACATAATATCTTCCTTTTCCTCTGTAAACCTTTCCGCCAGAAAGGCACTTTTTTCCCGTTTGATAAGTCCTGTATCTATCCCTCTTTCCCGCAAAATTTCTGCCGCTACCACATCCAGTATTGCACCGTTTTTCAACGCCTCTTCCGGAATATGCCGTGCGTTTTCGCCAAATACAATCACCGGATACGCCCCATCTCTTTCATACGTCGTAGAAATTGCGTTTTCGCAAAGCAGATCCTGTGCCGGACTCCACTCAATCCCATACTGCACCTCTCTTGCAATTCCGGGCGTAAACGCTGTTGGGAATACAGATTTTTCCAGCTTGTGCATGGCATCAAATACCCGGACGCCCACACTTTTCTTTCCGTGAAACATTTTCTGTATGCCGTCCCGTAGCAGCTTATTTCTGTCATGCCGCAAGGTATATCCTTTTTCATAGGAAATCCCATGGTTATAATCCAGCATATATTTTAAAATACCATCGGTCTCATCGGTAGCAAGCAAGGCAAGGTCAAAAAGCTCCAGCTGTCTGGAAGGCACCGTATAGCGGGGACGAGGGTATACGTCTCCTTCCGAAAAAACCTCCACGCCTTCGCCGCGGCACCATGCCGCCTGCATTCTTGTGAACTCTACTCTCCGCTGCACGTGCATATCATGGTATGGTGCACCTATGGTACGCAGAAAAGGCTTTGTGTTACCGGCAAAGGCTCTCGCAAGTGCAACGCCGTCCGTTCCGTCATAATCCCAAGTGTCATAACACATACAGCAGCCCAGCCGGATGCTCGGGTCAACGCTGTCCACCGCCTTCCGCATACGTCTGGCAAAAGACAGCAGGCTTTCTCCCTGCACCTTAAGCCACGCCGTGCGAAGCCGGTTTTCCCCGCCGGTAAACACCGCTTCCTCCACTTGCTCCCGATTGATTGTTTCCCCAAGAAGCTCCGACAGCTGTGCAAGATGCCTGTCACAGCAGCAACCCAGCGTATATTTCCGCACATTCAAGCGGTAATCGTCATCCAGCATAATGATGTCCGGCTTCAGTGTCGCGATTTTCCGGATTGCCTCCGCAAACATTTCGATAAACTTATCATCCAGCGGACAAAATGCCTCGACGGTCATCCCGTCTACACCGACTATCGGCTGATATGTATCAAGCATCTCCCCTTCCTGTACGCCGGCAAGCGGCGAGCCGTGCCCCAGGGAGCTTTCCCATACGCCCACCGCAAAGCCCCGGCTTTTAAAATAGGAAATAAGATATTGAAGCCTATCAGGAATCGTATATAAATAACAGTCTTTTCTGTAGAACGGGAAAAAACCGCACAGGAAAATACGTTCTGCACCTGCCCGGCGTAAGGTCTCCGTAAATTCAGGCAGGTCTGCATCGTGTAAAGTGTTTATATTCACCGGCACGGAAAGTTTGTACATACTTTTGTCTCCTTCATTCAATAGTTATGTCGCTTGTGAAGTCACCCAGAGTACTTTTTATATCCGAAAAGCTTTTAACGGGTACCGCATTCCAATATAAATTCCGGATTTTCAGATTGCTACACGAGGCAGTCTCATCATAGCCTTTAAAATAAACTTCCGGTTTCTGCTTCCCGTACAGCCTTATATTTTCAAAAGTGCAGTTCCGTATTTTTCCTCTTCTGCCGCTTTTATCGGAATATTCAGGATGATACTGTATGATTGCACATATCAAAGCAGGTGCATAAGACGGGTCTGTATTTTCATAAACCATCTCTTCATCTGTCTGAAGCAGAGGCTGTGGAATACAGTCATCATATTCTACACTTATGTTTTCATAGCAAACGTCATGCACATCCGCATAATCCACATTGCAGATATCAAGCGGGCGCCCCATAACATGAATGATTCTGCAATCTTTAAAGGTAACGTCACAAATCTCTTTTGCTCTTGTTTCAGCTCCTATTTCCAGACATTTTCCCCAGTCATTCCATATTGTGCAGTCCGAAACAACAATATTCTGAAAACTGTCATACCATACGCCGTCCCGATACATATCCGCCTCATTTTGCCTATAATCAAATCCTTTTACGCAGACAGAGTCATCAAACGTCCGGATAAAGCAACCGGAAATACGCACATTCTTGCAGTTATGCATATCAATTCCGTCTGAATTATACCGCCAGCAGCCTATAATTTTAACATTATTCACCGTAAGATTCGTACAGCATACGGGTCTGATATTATATACCAGAGAATCCCGTATCGTAATACCGTCAATTTCCACATTATCACAATATTCGAGCCAAATGGTATCTCTTCTTTCCGCATTTCCCACATCCGTTCTGCCGTCTCCGCATGGAACCTCGTGCAAAATCACTTCTTTGTTTTTGCTGTTATCTAAAATCCCGCGGCCTATAATTCTGATATTATTTGCGTCCTGTGCATATACGCTGCCATAGACCACCGCTCCCGCATCAATAAACAGTGTCTGTCCTTCCTGCAGACGAATGATTCCGGCATCATGTATGCCTTTACCAAAATAAATAACGTCCTCATCCTTTTCATTCACCGCATACGCAGAGACAGGGTCTGCAAAAATGTGCAGTGCATGGTTCCTTCCGAACGGCTCAACAGTGAAATGTGCCGGCTTCTCCAAGGTAAATAGAATATGCTTTTCCTCTGTTATGCTATACTTTATATTTAGTGATTTGGGGCGAATCTCCACCGTTTCAAAGGGTTCCTTGGGAATAATCTCGAATTCAATTTTTTCATCTGTTTCTAAAGAGACAAAGTTTACAAGCTCGCTCTGGCTTTTATCTCTCTGGTGTCCCGGCCACCGTCTGTTGAACGGAATCGCTGAAACTCTGGCGGAATTAAGCTCCACTTCTTTTCCGTTGATTTTAACAGTATACCAATCGCAAACATCCTCTGTTTTCATAACAGGATAGATTTTATAACGCATATTTTGTATCCTTTCAAATTGAATGTTGTAAAGTCTTGTGTTTTCCCGACAATTCTTCGACCGCTAAGGGAAGAACTATTATATCATTTTTCCCCGGAAAATGCAAAAATTTTATACAGGTACAAAGGCCAGGCTATGTTCTCCTGCCGAAAGCGTAGTGGTTCTGCCTTCCAATGTAACCAGTGCTGTTGTGCCTTCCGGAACAACAATATCGAATTTGCCTGCATTCACATCATATGCAATCCGTATTTCTCCGCTTATGCTTTTGTAGGTTGTTTTAACCTGCGGCACGCGTGCATCCATATGTGGGCAAACCGCAAACCGAGTAAACCCGGGCTCTAAAGGCGTCAGCCCCGTCATATACTCGTACATCCATTGTGCCACAGCACCAAAGGAATAATGGTTAAAGGAGTTCATACCTTCATCCCCGAATCCGTCTTCCTTTGTATAGGAATTCCAGCGTTCCCACATGGTGGTTGCACCCTGTGCGATACTGTACCCCCAGGATGGGAAGGTTTCGTTTAAAAGCAACGTATAAGCAAGGTCATCCCGCCCGATTTCCGAAAGAACGGGCAAAAGATAGGCCGTCCCTATAAAGCCTGTGGAAAGATGATTGTTCCTTTCTTCAATGGTACGAACAAGATGCTTTGCCGTTCTCTCTTTGTCATCATAAAGACCAAAGTACAACGCGAGCGTATAAGCACACTGCGTATCTTCCGCAATCCGCCCGTCCGCATCATAATACGTCTCAATAAAGGCACGCCTTATGGCACTATATGCCACCCTGTAAAAAAGTGCATCCTCCTGTTTTCCAAGTGCCTCTGCCATTTCGGAGAGTAGCCTTGCATCATATGCAAAATACGCAGTTCCAATCAAAGCCGAGCTTGTAACCGCATCTGTATTCAGCCAATCCCCATTGCCCCATTCAGGCTGAAGGAAACCTTCCGCACGCGCCTGCAGAAAACAAAAATACTGCTGCATTGCCGCATAATTATCCGTTAAAATAGATGTATTCCCATAAAGCTTCCAGTGGTGATACGGAATGATAAATACAGCATCCCCCCACCCGGCCATTCCGGCATGGGTCAGTGCACAGCCCGGTCTTTTGTATACCTGCGGAACTACGTTGGTAACGGCTCCGTTCGGCAGCATTGCATCTCGGAGATCAGTCATATATTTTCTGTAAAATGCATCTGCCCGCATATTGTACATGCCGGTACGGGCAAAAATCTGTGCATCCCCGCTCCAGCCCATACGCTCATCTCTTTGCGGACAGTCTGTGGGAATGTCCAGAAAATTCCCTCGCTGTCCCCAAAGCTGATTTTTAAAAATCTGATTCACAAGGGCAGAAGACGTTTCTATGCATCCCGTTTCGTGGCAAGCAGAATACATTACAACACCTTCGATTGACGTAAGCGGTTGATTGGATTCTACATAGCGAAAACCATGAAAAGTAAACCGGGGCATATAGGTGGCTTCTCCGTCCTCTCCGGGCACAAATGTATCTGTTTGCTTTGCCGAACGAAGATTACGGGTATAAAGTGCTCCGTCTTCCAGCATTTCACCATATCGCAGACGAAGTGCATTCCCTTTTTCCGCTTGATAGCGAATCCGAAGCGAGCCCACCATGTTCTGTCCCATATCATAAATGTAATTCCCGCTTTTATCACGGGTTTCTGTCTTAACCGAAAGTGTACGGTTTTCAGAGATAGGCGGGTGCGAACGGGGAAGAAAACGTGTTCCCGGCATAACGCCCCATGCGTACATAGCCTTTTCCCACGTACTATCATCAAATCCCACTGTTTTCCAGCCTATCGGCTCATACGCGGCATCGTAGAATTCCCCATTCAGAAGATCTGCCGCAAGATAACCGCCAACGCCCACGCGCCAATCCTCCGGATTTGTCTGATGCACACTGCCGTCTCCCAAGGTCAGCTCTGCCCAAAGGCAAACGCCGTCCCCATATTGCCCGGGACCCACATTTGAAATATAACCGGCATACCAGCCATCTGCTACGACAGCAGAAAGCACATGTTCACCTTCTGTAAGCGAAAGTGCATGTGTATTGTAATAAATCCTGTGACGGTAATCTGTCCAGCCGGGTGCAAGGTACTCCCCACCAAGCTTTTCACCGTCAAGATATACCTCGTAAATGCCGAGAGCCGTGATTTTGAGCCGTGCTTCCTGCGGCGTATCCACCAAGAAGGCATGCCTAAAATATATAGGACGTCCAAAAGCGGGAATGTCCACAGCTTCAGGTACAGTACGTATTCCCGCAGGTGCTGTAATAAATTGCGTTGTGCTCTTCATTTAATTAATCCTCCAGCTTTGCTTACCAATCGTCTGCAAGCCTGCTTTCCACTTAAAGACCTTTACATCTGTATCTTTGGAAGAGTATGGCAGACTAACCTTTAGGTAAGGATGATCGGTTTTTGAAATTGCAAATTCCAAAAGCTCTGACCCGGCACCGTAAACGCCGGCATACAGTGTTGTCCCCGGTACATTCGGCATGATGACTACATAGTTTCCTTCATTAACCTCCGATATCGGTATGCAAACATATTCCACGCTATCGGCATCTTTGCTTTCCCCGGTACTTCTGCAAAGCAAAGCTTCCTTTGTCTCCAGCGGAAACAGCCGGATATCATCATAACAGTTCGTTCCCGTGCTATCGTTATTATTAAACTGCAATGCATAAACCCCTGTCTGTTTCGCTGTAAAGACAAGCGAATATGTCCGCCAATTCGCAAAATTTCCGTTCCATCCGTTTATCCGATTAACGGAAGCAGCCGACTGGAAAACACTCACATCCGGTTTTGTTCCTTTATGGCGAAAAGTAAGCGTATAGGTTTCTCCCTCATAAAGGTATACGGACTGACGAAGAATAGCCGTTCCGTTCTCCGCATATTCACGAAGCTCGATATAGCCATCCTGAAGGCTCACATTCCCGTAAGCGGTCATGTATTCATTATAGGAAAACCAGCCTCCGGCAAGGGTGTTCTCGTTATTTAAAAAGTCAAGGCTTCCGTTTTTAATCAGGTTCAGCGAGGGCTGTTCCGACAAATAAACATTATCAACCGCCGCGTAAAAATCCGTCACATAAGCATCCAGCTCAACATAGATTGCGTTACAGTTTTTCGGCGTGTAAAAATCAAATTCTGCCTTACGCCACTGGCCGCCGCCTTCCTGTGCCGTGCCGAATCTGTCGGCGTACGCCAGTTCCTTTTCAATGTATTCGATATGATTTGCTTTGTAGTAATCCTTTACCCTTGAAAAACCGTTTTCATCCTGCACATGGTAGGTAATCTGAAGCCTGAGTGCATTTTTCTTACTTGCCTTGTAGGAAAGCTCCAGCTTATAAGAGGTTTGCGGCTTCAAATTATACACCCGTGTGCTGACACTCGCTCCATCCACAGGTAAAGAAACATACAAATTTTCCGAAACTTCATTATACGTTGTAGGATATACAAACGGTGTAAGCACAGGTTTTGTAATTTGGGGCAGTTGACCGGCAGAGAATGCCGAAAGAAGCGTAAATTTATACAATGCCGCCTTTTGTGCCCCTAATGTGACTGTGTAAGAGGTATTTCCTGCTGCCGATCCGGTTTCCCCTATACGCTGCACCGTAAACCTTGCCGGAATAGGCACCGTGACTGTGGTTTCGGAATTGCTCCTGTTATGCAGTGCCGCATACACCGTTTCGCCGTTTGCAGAAAGTGCCGCACGGTAATACTGACTGTATACATCGGTCTCATTTCCGCTGTCCCAGGCGGTGCCGGAAGGATTCGTAAAAATTTCAAACAGATAAGGTAGTTCCTTTTCCGCAAACACACTAAGCCCATTCCAAGGATCCGGATAATTATAGATGGGCGTATTGTTGCTTGTGGCACTGTCGGAAATAGAGTAATAGCCTATCCCCTTTGCGCCGGATTCAAAGCTACGGTACACCTGCTGACGAATGTAGTCAATACCGGGCGGTGTAGCACCGTAGGTTTGCAAAATGGAATAAACCGGTTTGTTGCTTTTTGCGGCACGAACCGACATTTCCGTCTGCGTGGTTACTTTCTTGGAATCATCGCTGTACGGATAAGGATCGCAGGCAAGTATATCACAATATTTCGCCGCAAGCGGATAATACTGCGCCGGTGCCTGGCAGATATATACGGGGTGCTTATCGTCTCTGTTCCGTACAAGCCTGTACGTATCCTTCACCCACTCTTCCATTCGTTCAAGCTGCCCCAGCCAGAAGGGTTCGTCCTGGGCCGCCCACCCAAACACAGCGGGATGGTCTTTTAACCGCTCTATTGCCTGAATGGCAGCATCCTGATTTTCCGGATGTCCTCCCGGTTTCATGTGCAGGGGAACACCACTATATAGACCAACAAGCGCCATCACGTTATGCTCCAAAAAAGAATCCAGCTGTTCTTCTGTAACAGATGCAGACACCTGTACAACGTTGACGCCGATTTCCTCCATTCTCTTATAATCGTCACCATATACGTGATATCCTATAACAGGATAGAAGGGTTCCCCGTCAATTCTGTATACGCCATCCTTTGATAGTGCCGAAGGACGCGGATATTTATAAATTTTCTCGGAAAAGGCCTTTACCTCCGTACTCCCGCGCAAAACAGATGCGGAAAGTACATATTCCTTTTTCATCTGGGAAAGGAGAGAAAGCGGAAAGCTGTACACGGCTTTCCCGCCGGAGAAGGAAATCTGCTTTGCATCGATCTCGTTGCCCAGATATGAAAGAGAAAAATTCACTTTTTCATTGCCTTGCAGGTTGTTTGCATAGACGGTTGCTTCTCCCGTTTCTTCATCCGCATAGAAGAAAACCTCTTCCGTATCAAAAGTAAAATCCGGCTTAGGTGCTTCATACAGCGTTACATCATCATAGTAAAAATCACCGCCTGTCTGTTCATAGCGGATATAAATGGTTGCATAATCCACATTGGGGGCTGTATGGATTTTAGAGGAAACCTCCTGCCATTGATCGAAAACTGCCGCGGGAGCAATGCCGTCCCCTGTGCCGGAGGAGCCACCGTCAGCGGCGTAATAGGTCAGGGTGATACTCGTACCGGCTGTGGTGGTGTTCGTCATATAAACACGGGCAGAAAAAATGTAATCCGTGTCAGGCTTAAGCTTTATATCCTGATACGCATGTGCAGTTTGACCGGAAAAATGCAAGGCGTTATTGCCTCCGTATTTAATATCTGTGCTCACAGATGCATACTGGCCTCTGTAAAAGCTCCAGCCGGTAAAGGTCGAACCGGAAACGGATTCAAAGTCGCCGTTCGGTACAACCCCGGTTAGACTTGCGTCCCATGTCTTAGGGACAAGGGACGCACCGCCATACTGAGTCCATCCGTACGGATCATTATCGTTTTGCGTCTGAAAGTCGCCGCCGGGCAATAGGGCACCCATTGCCAGAATCGGCCGACAAAACAGCAAAACTGCAAGCAATACTAAAATGGACTTCTTCATATTTAATTCTCCCATTATCTGTAAACTACGCCAAGCTGCATCATATACGCCCAACTGAGATATACAATGTCTTCGCCGTCACGTACATCGGCGTAGTCAATCTTATAGCACTTGCCTGTTTCTCTTTCGTAGCACAGCACGTTATAGCGTGTGGCATAGCTCCAGAAGTTGAACATACGCTGATGTGGCTGCGAAATGATAAAGCCCATTTCAACAACCTTCGTGGCATGCAGATAGCCGATAAAGGCCTGCTCGTACGTGCCGTCTACCCCGCCGAGAGCAGGATAGGTCGTGCCCGGGGCAGGCATGGAGTTTGCACGGAAGTAAACCTGCAACACGTCAACCTTGCCGGAGATGGGATTCAGCTCCCAGGAAATCATGTCACCTTTATCCAGCTGATCTACCATGATGTACTCCGGTTTGGTTCTGATGCCGGTGAGGGGTGCGACAATCGCCGCATCGTCTGTTCTGATATCTGTGAGACACCAGGTTCCAAACAGAACACGGAAATCATCAGAAGGGATATCCAGCTTTACAACGTTATTCAGCTTATCCAGCGCTGTGATGGAACGAACGGGCATACCGTCGTCATCCAGACGGGTTGTGATGTCTGTAATAACACCGGCCGGTGAGTTAATCGCTACAGAAGCGGCAGAGGCACCAACCTTTACAACAGCACCGACATAATAATCATCGGTAAGATCATAGAAGCTTGCCGGACCAGTACTGGGCATTCCTTCGTGCGTAATCTCGCTGTTCGGAATGACTCTGTAGTCCTTCTCGTTTGCGGAGTATCTTTCCGGAACGGAGAACCAGACTGTGCTCGTGTTATGTCTGTACTGCCCGCCGTATTTATAGAAGCCGCTACCTAAACCGTTTGTGGTTTTCAGGAGGCTGAAAACGCCTACTGTGTTCTGATAAATGAAGGGATATTCACGAAGGTCTGCCGCAGTGTTCATACTGATGATCTGCCCTTCGTCGTTGGTTTCATACACGGTAAGCTGGCCGATAGGCTCTGTACCTCTGAAGAGTACCGGATCGGAAAGCACCTGTTCGCCGGTGACCGGTGTGTCGTTCAGACGGAAGTTATCCGCTGCTTCAAATATCTTCATTTCGCCTTCCTTGGTAAAGATACGGAGGGATAATTTCGCATCCAAGCCCTTTCCAATGGTTGCTGTTGTAAAGTAGCCGTAATTCCGGAGTGCAGAGCTTGTGTCTACAATTGCAATTTTTTCAAAGAAATCCAGGAAGAATTTAGCCGTCTGACCAAGCTCGGGCATATCCAGCTCGGAAGAGTTTCTGAGGCTTGCGGAAATCTTATATTCCTTGCCGTCGATGATAACTGCTTCCTCGGATACTTCTTCAACCGTACCGCTGACGTTTTTGGAAGCATACCGCATGATTCTCACGATACCGTCTTCACTTTCTGCGATGGAAAGAACGTTGTATTCACCCAGTGCGTTAAGATCGGCTTCCGCACCGTTTGCACGGATAATGGCTTGCTTTAAAGAAGTATCCGTCTGATCGAAGGTGATGGGTTCTCCTTCCTTGAAGGAAATGATATTTTCCATCTTGAAGACCTTATCGACTACCCGATTTTCATAGCTCCATACGAGGATATAGTCAGCCCCAACGCCACTGTGGGAAATGAGCGTAACTGTGCCTTCGGCGGGCGTAAGGTCTGCCACTGTCCAGACGGTCTTATATCTGCCGTTTTTAATAAGCTTTGCACCGGAGATATTCTCAAACACTTCATCCTTGCCGTTATCGTAGCAAAGCTTTCCGACGGTGGTTTTGGACGGAGAAATCTGCTCTGCATCCAGCTCCAAGACCGCAACGGACCTATGGGAAGCAATATGCTTTATGGTTCTGACTTCATCCTCAACCAAAGCGTATACAACCACCTTGTGGCCCAGATAATCACTGCCGCCTTCAAAGACGAGACCGCCGATTTCCGTCTGTTCCTTCTTCAGCGTGTCGGAGGTATACCAGTTATTTTCTACGACGCCGGTGTACTTATAAATGTTCTTGTAGAGGGCAAGCAGGGTCTTATCGGAGGCCGCATAGCGTCCGTCTGCCCCTGTACCATAGGTTGCAGGTGAGGTTACGTAGATGTCGATTGCGTTGGCAATGAGGAGTGCCAGCTCTCCACCACGAATGTATTCACCCGAGGGTGTAATCCCCTTTGTTAAATCCATTCTGCTTGCAACGGCAATGTAGCCGCCGTCACGAGCCGTATAGATGCCGTATCCCAGAAGCTCCACCAAAGCTTCTACTGCCTCTTCATAGCGAAGGGCCTTCAGGTCGTCCTCAAAATAATTATATTCTGCTCCCGTAATTCCGGAAACCAGGGCTTCAAATTCACCCTTAGTAATAGAGGCTTCAACGGAAATTTCACCAATTTCAAGAGCTTTTATAAGGTCTGCCGCATCGCTCCAATTCTTGAGCGTAAGTTCAGAAGGTGTATCCGTAAAGGAAATCACTTCTTTTTCTTCCGGTTTTTCCTCCGGTGTTCCCGCAGGCTTTACTTCCGGGAACTGTGCGTCACGCAGGCGGTACAGAAGCACTGCCGCCTGGGCACGGGTTGTATGGTCCAGCGGAAGAAGGGTGCCGTCGCCGTTACCCAGTACAACACCGGCTGCCGCCATGGCAGAAATACTGTTCTTCGCATAATCTGCCACCTGTGCCCAATCGGTAAATGCCGGGGCTTCGCCCTCGTAATTTGCAACGCCGCGGGCACGGGCGGAAACCGTGAATAGGTCCTGTCTCGTAATGGGGGCTTTCGGATTAAAGTTCCCGTCGGTATCCCCTGTTACAATGCCGAGGGTGCGGGCTGTTTTTACTTCTGCCGTGTCGCAATCCGGGAAGGCTTCTCCCTCGCCGGAAAGGCCGAGCGTGCGAACCAGGAACACAACAAAATCTTCTCTTGTGATATATTCGCCGGGGGCAAAGGCATAGATGTTTCTGTCATTGACAATGCCTTCATCATAAAGCGCCTGAATCTGCTCGCTTGCCCATTCGTAGCCGACAAGGTCACCGAAGGTACCGGTGGGCTTTTGGGGTTCTTCTTCTACCGGTTCAGAGCCGGGCAGTGCGAAATGGTTCTTACTGCCGGTTTCTTCGCTTACACGGGAGAAGTCCACGCTTCCCGCTACGGTAATATGATAGAAAATCGCCTGATTCGGTGCCAATGTTACTGTAAGTGTGCCGTTGCCGGTAATCGTTTCTGTGCTCCCGGCTACGGGAACGGCTTCAAATTCACCGATTTTTACAAGACCGTTAGAGGAAACCATGGGGATTTCCAATGTCTTTTGTTCGGTGGACTGGTTGTGGACTACCATGGAAAGACCGGTATCCGTTACCCATGCTTCGTAATATTCTCCCTGGCCGGTACCGGCATCCGTGGAGAAAAATCTGCCGAAAGTGGGGTACTTATCTTCGCCGTAATATTCCCAAAGCTCCGGCAATTCTTCATGTGCATACACTTTAAGCCCTTCCCAGATTTCGGGGTTTGAACGGTACAGCGGCGACATGGTGGGGCCGTCTGCGTCAGAAATGGCATAGTAGCCGATACCCTGGGAGCCTGCCGCAAAGGAACGGTAGAAGGTATCACGAAGAAGCTCGGAATTCTGAATCTGGAAAGCGGTGCTGGAACGGTAGGTACCACCTAAAACGCCCCAGTATCTTTCTGCATCCTCGCAAACTCTTGCCTGCTCCATCGCCATCTGGCTGGCTTTTGTTCCTGCAGCGTAATTTTCAGACCAGAAGATATCGCAGTATTTTACATCCTCGTAAAAATACATAGAGTAGGCATCTACCAGGAAAACAGGGACTTCGTTATCAATGGCTTTAATTGCCTTGTAGCCTTCCCAGAGCATATCCTTCATGTCCTGTGTGTAGGAGGCGACGAAGGGTTCGTCCATGAGGGCGTAGGCAAACACCGTATCGTTCCCTGCCGTCATTTCGATTACGGAGCGTAGATTATCCATGCTGTCCGGATGGCTGCCGGGGCGGCCGTTTGCATAGAGACAGGCCAGAATTTTAAGATTGTATTTTTCCGCATCTGCCAATGCTTGCTCAATTTTTGAAGCATCACTAAATCCCACCTGCACAACATTGATACCTAAATCCTCTGCGTAGATGTAGTCAGCTACGTTATGGTGATAGGCAATATTGGGATGGAAAATCTTGCCGTCCTCAAACATATACTTACCGTCCTTCGTAAGACGGGAGGGACGAAGGAATTTTGCAACTCTTTCCGTGAAAACGGCGGCTTCATTGCCGTCCTTATCCGTTACAACGGCACGGACCTCAAATTCCTTCCCAATGGGTTCCATTTTCGCAGTGGGGAATTGATAGGTTACCGTATCGCCGGGCATGGAGTCTGCGTTAAAGGTGTCTACTGCGTTTCCGGTTTCCGGGTCCACCAGGCTAAAGGCTACCTTGGAGCTATCGCCCACGTTCTGTCCGTTATAATAGTTATGAATGTTTACGGTTGCCTTACCGTATTCCATATCTGCATAGGGTGCCTTGGTGTTTACCGTAAAGAGATAGGGATTCGGTGCTTCGCCAACCCGGAGAGATACATCATCAATATAGGCCACACCGGTTTCGGAATAAAGACGCAGATACATTTTAATGTATTCTGTGCCAATGGGGCAAACGAAGGTGCCTTGCATGATGCCCCACATGCCGTTGGTGTTTTCAGCAAAGCGCAGTGTACCGTCTTTTCCGTAGAAATTGGACCCGAATTTATCATAGGCTTCAATTTTTACACCAATTGCACCGCCTGCGCCCAGCTTTTCTACATTTACCATGGCTTTGATTTCGTAGGTAGCTTCTTCTGCAAGGTCGTAGACCGTAAAAAAGCTCCATGGAGTTGTATACTGACCGTTATTCTCGATTTTCAGACTTTTCGAGCCATCATAGGCCATTTCATCGGTTATGCTACAGGCTGCTTCCCATGTATTTCCCTGAGGCGTTACGCCTAAAGGAAGCCCGGCATCATCCACTTCTTCAAAGGAAGGGTTCACCAGAAGATTCGGTCTTTCCTCTTCATCTGCCATGGCGGAAAAACCGAATGCAGATACTGTACTGAAAAGCAAAGCAAATGTCAAAAATAAGGAAAGTAATTTTATGCTTTTAGTTTTCATGTATTGGTTCTCCTTTTCGTATCAACTTGCGTGAAAAAAACAGTAATATTTACGCCACTTTCGTGGTTTTTTTGCGAAAGAGGGGGCTGCCTCCCGGCATCCTGGTTTATGGACGTCAAAGCAGTCAGCCCCTATTTTTCCGCTATTCTTCTATGCCGGACTGGTCCGGCGTATTTTTTTAGTATGCCAGATTGGTCTGTTCAAACAACGGCTGCATGGTGAGCGCATCCATCACGATAACAGAAACGTAGCTGTTTTCGTCAATCGTATCCGGCTTAGAAAGGGTTGTGCTGATGTTAATAATACCGTTTGCGTTCTTACCGGCGGTGACACTGTCAATCACGGTTTCGCCGGTCTGTACGGAAATGCTTTCTACTTTCTTGATGTCATTATCGTCAACACTGTAGAGTGCGGCCACCAGGATCAGCTTTTCTGCCACGGGAGTCTCAACGCCAATACCGGCCTTGTCGCTTACATAGTGGAAGGTAACCGGAATGGTATCGCCTGCCGTGGACAAGGAGGTTACGGCATTCCCTGTAATCGCTTCAACCTTGATAATATTCCCTGCAGCTTCTGTGGTAACAACTCTGTTCGATGCGCTCTGTATAAAGGAAACACCGTTTTCTTCACTGCCATCCCTTGTGAGGGAGATATCATCAAACATATACTCATTCACGTTTCCGCTGGTGTTTAAGGACGGGAAGGTGATGCTGGGGGCGAAGGCAGTGCCTACGGAGAAGTAAACATTTTTTGTTTCCCAGTCATCCTCAAAGCTTGCATCAACCCGCATGTCTATTCCAAAAGTATTCATATATAAGCCGTTGAGATAGCCATCCTGCGTGGTGACGTCTCCGCCGGCGAAGGAGATGTACAGAGGCTTCGATGTATCCTTCAGCTTAACCTTGAAGGAAAGCTTATACCGGCCCGGATTAAGCGTAATCCGACCGTGATTTCTGGTTGCGATATTGCTAGCACCATCAAAATTATTGATATAGAGATACCGATTACCGCTTGTATCCTCCTTCACACCGCCTCGGTTTATCGACGGATCTGTCGCATCTGTAACTAATAAAAAGTGCCAGCCGTTTTCCGAAGACCAAGCAGGATGAGGTGTGTTAACATCCAGGCTTCCCTGCTCAAAGTCGCCGTTCAGAATGTAATTACATTTATTGTTGATAACCGTCACATTCACATCATCGATGGCAAGATATGGATCGCTGCCTGTGTTCATAAAGCGAAGCTTTAAAACTGTCATCGCTCTTCTTTTCGCTATAGGAACAGGGATATCAATGTAATGCTCCTCCCATTCATTCACAGCGTCTTCTGTTTTCGCATGCCCAAAGGTGAAGGGATATGCGGAGGCAAGTGTATCATCAAGGGCGGCGACTTGCGGGTCAGTCACTTCCTCAAGCGGAAATTTATGATTAGACCCTGCCAAAAGGCTCATTGCACCCTTTACGCTGTTCTTCATCCGGAAGGAAACGCGGACTACGGAATCCGTGGGAACATAAAGCGGGGACTGCTCAACGACAGAACCCGGTGCGGCTAGGCTGTAATACCGGTTTCCGTCTGCCTCTTCCGCGAAAGCGGACCCTGTATCATAATGATACCAGCTCCGATTTCCGTCAAAGCTGCTGTTAAAAGTGCCGGCAGAGTCAGCTGTTTTTTTGAAGGTAATATTGCGAAGTGCGCAATTATCATCTGAAACTAAAAATCTGACCCAGAAGACTGCGTTATTCAGCGTAGCAATGGGGATAGAAAGCTCATATTTTCGCCATACTTCTGCATCCTCACCGGTTCTTGCCGTTCCAAAGGTATGCCCACTGCCTGTGCCGCTTCGGATTAATTGTTCCATTGTTGCTTTAACCGCAGCGTCCTCGTCATTCGATATAGTAAGCGGCACGTAGTACAGCATCACAGCATCAGCCATCGTATTCTTCATTTCAAAGCTGAGCGTATAGGTGCTCTGCGGCTCTACGTCAATATACTGATGGATCTGTGCCCAATCACTACGTGGAACAACAGGTGCGTATTCGCCGTCTATACAGGTCATGTTACCGACAGCGGGATTATTAAACAGATTGACAGGTTCTGTCTCTGTTGCCGCTACGGGGAGGGCAACCATCACGCTCAAACACATAAGCGTTGCCAGGAATAAGCTTGCTAATTTTTTCATTTCTTTCTTTTCCTTTCATTGATTTTTTTTATTTATGCAAAACATACCGTGTATGTACTTGCCAAACAAGAGGGGACGAAGCTATCGGTTCTATTAATAACCGATTTCCGTTACTGCGACCGTTTCCAAGCCGGCACTTCTCCAGATATAGGCCTTTGCTATATAGGAGGCATCCAGGTCCGCCGGAAGGGTAATGCTGTCATTAAAGTAGACAAGCCCCTGGGCGGAAGCACCGCTGATACCGTCGGAGGTGATATCCACTGCCTTCTTCACAATCTTAAAGTCGGCAAGGGCCAGCTTGTTTTCCTCCACCTTCTTATAAAGAGCAACTGCCATCATGGCGTTTTCTGCAACGCCTACGGACTTGGGCGTGTAGAGACCGAGAACCGGCAGTGTGCCGCCGGCACCTACATCGGAAAGCTTTGTAACAGGCTTTGTGGTATCATCGGTTGTCAAATATACCTTTTTAGAAACAAGCCCAAACTGTGCCGCAGAGAAGGACACAAAGGAATCCTCTGCCTCTTCAATGACAACATTGTCAACGAAGAAGGCGGGGAGCATTTCGGTGGGTCTTGTGCCCATGGGAAGATAGAAGGTTGCTTGCACGATCATATCGCTTCCGTCAGCGGCCTTCGGGACGGAGAAGTAAGTCTGTCTATTTTGCCATTCATCACTTACTCTGTACCATTCAAGCCACTCACTGATGCCGCCGTACTGGACCCAAAGGGCATCAACAGCATCTGTACTGGGGTCAATTGCAAAGGCAACAAGATCGCCATCGCCGGCACCCTTAATGTCAAAAGAGAATCTATATCTGCCGGAAGGAAGCCATACAGTCTGATGCGTCCAGCCTCTGTCGGTGCCCTTCCATTCCATGTACTGGTTTCCACCTTCTTCCGTGATCAAGGCGGCCAGAAGGGTAGATTCGTTTTCTTCTGTTTCTCTTGCAAGATTAGACCAATAGAAGCCATTCATGCCTCTATTCTCATAGGCACCGTTAATCGCATAATTATGCTTATCCGAAACCTTCACCAGCGCGAAATCATCCACAATCATTGCGGCCTCTTCCGGGTTTGTGTTGGAAAAGTCTAAACGAAGGGTTGCAACACGATCCGACTGCACGGGGACATCGAAGGATACATCGTACCATCCCGCTTCACCGGTTCCGAAGGCACCGCGGGCAACAGTGTTGAGCGTGCCGGCATATGACGCTTCAATATCATCCGGGAGGTTTTCCGGCTTCAGCTCATAGCCTTCCGTGGTGAAATAATACGGAATCAAACGAAGAGAGCCTGCCGTTTGCGATTTCATCTGAAACGTCAAACGATACACACCTGCACCGTCCACCCGCACATCCCGCCGGAGTGTGGGGCCGGGCATCATTACCATAGAATACTGTCCCTCCGCCGGATTTAAGGTGACCAGCAGGTCTTCCGGCTCGCCTCCAAAGTAGTTTACCAGCGTCCAGCCATCCGTGCCGTTTTCAAAGCCGCCGTTTGTAATCAGCGGTGCTTCACTCGCAGCCGCGGGAAATGTCCCGAAGACGATGCACAGTACAAGCAGAGTGACAGAAATTTTTCGCATAGTTTTCATAAAACAATACCTCCTAAAAAAGTTTTCATGTGCTTTTTCTTTAAAAACCAATGCCGTTCGCACATACGGCACGGTCTTTTACCGGAAAACATCGGTTATGCAATTTGTCGTTTCCCAAAACCCCCTCGTTGAAAAAATTGTACGATTTCTCAGAAAAAAATTTATCCTTGACTTAAGCATAGCATTGTGCTACAATAAAATCAATGAATAATTTTTTGTTTTTATAGGGTGATTTTATGA
This sequence comes from Oscillospiraceae bacterium, assembly GCA_015068765.1. GTDB lineage: Bacteria > Bacillota > Clostridia > UMGS1883 > UMGS1540 > SIG447. Next base: position 12,862 of record SVJY01000018.1, on the reverse strand, counting down.
TTCACGGACAATATTTTATTTTGCATGACTTCGCGGCTCCCTCTCCACTCCCGAATTTGTTTGAAATTACGTACATTACAGCGGGGAACGGCCTTCGCATTATAAACGGAAAAAAGCAAAAAATTACCAAAGGAAATTTCTTCCTTTCCGACCCGGAAAATCCAGCTGTTTTACGGGATATAAAGGGACTGGAGGCTGTCCGCATCTTGTTTTTAGCCACATTCATCGACCAGGTTTTCCCCAATGTCAGAAGCTTCCGTGACCTGGCCCGTTCTTTTCTGCTCCGCTTCTCCCGGGAAATCGGAACCACCTTTTTTATTGAGAATATATATACCGATTCCGAAAATAACATCCGCAGAATTATGGAACGTATTCTGCGGGAGGACAGTGACGGCCGGGACGGCCATCTGGAGCTTACCCGCTGCTATGTTCTTGAAATTATTCTGTCCGTTTTCCGGGAATGCTCCGAAAAACGCGACCCGTCCGAATACGAACTGACGCATCACACCTTTGTCCGGACCTATGACTACTGTCAGAAAAATTTTGCTTCTAATATAAAGCTCGGCGAGCTGTGCCGGGACCTGCATTACAGCCTCCCCTACCTTTCCGCCCGATTCAAGGAAATCCACGGCTGTACCTTTACAGAGTTGATTCAGCGGTTTCGGGTGGAAGAGGCTTGCCGACTTCTGGTCTCGGGGAACAAAAAAATCGCGGAAGTTTCCCGGCAGGTCGGCTATTCGGACACCCAGTCCTTTTTTAAGGTTTTCAAAAAACATATGGGAATTACGCCGCTACAGTACAGAAAACAAAACATTCATTTTCAGTATGACTGATACCTCCCTTTTAAAGAATATTAAAATCACCTTATTTTCGCTGAAAATCCCCCATTGCTTTTCCCTTTCAGCTGTGATATACTTTATGAAAAAATAATAATACAATAGGTGATTTTCTTGGAGCTTACTTTTATTAAAACCCCAAATCTTTTCCCGTATAAGTCGCCACTGCGCATCGTTCCAAAGGAGCAGGAAAAAATGGTCTGCGGCCGTCCCATTTATTTTAGACGGTCTTTTTCCGTTTCCGAACAAACGGAGGCGATTCTCCAATTTACCTCGCTTGGCTATAACGAGGTTTTTCTGGACGGGGAAAAAATCGGCGAAAACTTTCTTGCACCCGGCTGGACTGATTATAATACCCGAGTCTATTATGATACATATTCCCTCTCACTTTCCGAGGGAGAGCACGTCCTTTCCGCCATTGTGGCTGACGGGTGGTACGCCGGAAATATGGGAGCCTACGGTCCGGGACAGTTTGACGATATTGTAGCCTTTGCCGCTCGTATGACGTTTTCGGACGGTAGCTCTTTTGATACGGATGATATCTGGCGGGTGGCAAACGGCGGATATCTGTATGCCGATCTTTTTTACGGCGAAGCCTTTGATGCCGGGCAAGAGCCGGAGGGCTGGAAAAAGCCGGGCTTTGATGACAGGAACTGGGAAGCTGCGCAAATTGCCCACGGATACGCCAACGGCACCCAGTTTATGCCGCGAAAATGCCCGCCAATTCGTGAAAAGCTGACACTTTCGCCTGTAAAATGTACCGTAGATTCCAATGGTAACTACATTTATGACTTGGGGCAAAATATGACCGGTGTTGTTCGTGTGCGGTTTGAGGCAAAAAAAGAACAGCCCCTGGTGCTTCGGTACGCAGAAGTGCTGGACGGTACGGATTTATATACGGAAAATTTACGGGAAGCTGCACAGACGGATACCTTTATTCCTGCCTCGGACGGCATGACGGAATACTGTCCCCGCTTTACATTTCATGGGTTCCGCTTTGTGGAATCCAACATAAAGCTACACGATATTGAAGGAATAGTCCTTTATTCCGATATTGAAAAAACGGGAAATATAGAAACGTCCTCCCCACTCGTAAACCGAATTTATCAAAACCAGCTCTGGGGACAAAGATGCAATTTTTTGGATGTTCCCACAGACTGTCCGCAGAGAAACGAACGGCTCGGCTGGGCGGGTGATGCACAGGTTTTTGCCCGGACGGCTATGTATAACATGCAGTCGGACCTGTTTTATGAAAAATATATGACGGATGTGCGGGATGCCGCCCTTCCCGATGGCTCCTTGGCCGAAATTGCCCCTCGCGTTTATGTGACACGGGGACGGACTATGTTCAACCGCCCCTCACCGGGCTGGGGTGAGGTCATCTTCATCATCCCGTATCATCACTGGAAAATATATGGCAAAACGGATATTCTGCGGGATAATTACGGACATATGAAACAGTTTTTCTCTTATCTCGAAGGAAAAGCCGACGGGTTTTTGCAGCCGGATTTCGGTAACGGAGACTGGCTCAATGCTGACTGCGTTACACCGAAGAATGTGTTTGCTACAGCCTATTTCGCCTATGATGCCATGCTTCTTTCCGAAATTGCCGATGCACTCGGCGAAAAAGAAGATGCGGCTTACTACAAAACAGCATACGCTGCAATCCGAACTGCATTTTTAGCGGCTTACACCGGAGAAGATGGCCGCATTTTCGGCGATACCCAGTGTGCATATGCAATGGCTCTTCTTGCAGGTCTCTACACCGACAAGTCTTGTACCGCCGCACATCTTGCCCGTACTGTGGAAGAGCGGGGAAATCATCTCTCTACAGGATTTTTCGGCACAGCTTATCTCCTGCCCATGCTCTGCGAAAACGGATACACCGAGCTTGCTTACACGATTCTTTTGCAGGAAACATATCCTTCCTGGGGATACTGTATTAAGATGGGTGCAACGACCATGTGGGAACGCTGGAACGGATATACGGATACGGACGGCTTCTTTGATCCTTCTATGAATTCCTTCAATCACTATTCCTTCGGCTCCGTGGGACAGTGGATGTATGAATACATGGGCGGCATTCGCCCCCTTACGCCCGGCTTCACCCGATTTGCCGTTGTGCCGCATATGGACCCGCGGGTTCCCAAGGTTTCCGTATCCTATAGGAGCGTGCAAGGTGAAATTCGTGTGGAATACGATACAGGTGCCGGCGTTTTGCACCTGACCGTTCCGCCTAAAACGGTGGCGGAGGTGACGCTGGATGGGAAAACCGTTTTGAAAACAGAAGGAGAACACACCCTCACATTTCATGCGTTATAAAGAGAAGCTGTAAAAAAACATCACAAAAGTCATACTTTTATTATAACGACGTTCTGCATCTAAATCCAATCAGCCCAAAATCAAGAGTCTGTAGGCAATCTGATTTAAAAATCATTTTGCTACAGGCCCTTTTTCGCTCTCTGTATGTGTTTTAGAATATTCCCAAACAAGAGGCACAGCGGCGTGTTCCCGTGCTCGGGTTACCGGCACAAATCCACGAATAAAATTTTGTTTTTGTGCAGGGGGCAGTTATGAAAAGAAAAATTTACGACAAATTATTAGATTGGAAAAATACCGCAAATGGTGATACTGCACTTTTAATTGATGGTGCTCGCCGTGTTGGCAAGAGCTATATTGCAGAAAATTTTGCAAAAGAAAATTACAAATCATATATCCTTGCCTGCCGAGAAAGATAAACCCCAATACCAGAAGCGTACTATTCAAAATCCATATCCAAACAGCCGGCGTAATCGGCGTGATTTTACCCAAAATCGTACCTATTCCAAATTGTTTTTTGCCGGACACACCTCTTCGACATTTTATGCATATATTACTATCGGAGGTGAAAAATATGTCAAATTTTAACTGCTCTTGCAGACCCAGCTGCACAGCGTTCGCCATTGTGGCAAGCATTATCGTCGGTATTATCACGGCGTTTCTGCAGTTTGCCGGTGCCATTACCATCACCCCGGCATTTTTGTGGGTTGCCCTCGGCGTTGCCGTGCTGTTCCTCGCACTGCTTCTGGTCTTATCCTACGGATTCCGGTCCGTAAGCATACAGTCCTGCGTCTGTGCCGGGTTGCCTACCGTTTTGGTGGGGATTCTCGGTTCCGCACTGTTATCTGTTGTTCTGCTGGCGTTTCCGCCGGTAGCGGCTAGCATCCTTTTTGCCTTGCTTGCCGGTGTGCTTCTTGCCTTTCTGGCACTGATTCTCACAGCGGTCGCCTGCTTTATTAAGTGTGCGGCAGGGTGTGGTTGCGGCTCGGACAATTAGCTGATTGCAATAAAGGGATTCGCAATTTTTTTGCGAATCCCTTTTTCTTAAGCGGTCAATGCTAAAGGCAACAGTCCCCTATAAATAGACTGCAATAAAAATGCCGGACAGGATGATGCCGGTACAAAACAGCTTATACGCAAGCTGTTTTTCACCGAAGAAGAAATATCCAGTCAAAACGGTGACAAGCACCGCCGACTGCTTGATCGCCGCCATCACCGTCACCTCGCTGGCAGGGCTTGCGTTGGCTTCAAACAAAAGCCTGTCCCCCACAATCAAGGTAATGGCCATCAGCCCAATCCAGTAATTGTTCTTTATGGATTTTATGGAAATACGCTCCCGGCGTATAAGCAGCACCGCCCCGTAGATCAGCGTCATGAAAAGCATAAACCAAAACTGTAGCTGGGACGAATCCATATGCCGCATGAGTATCTTATCCATCATTTCGGAAACGGCATTGAAAAAACAGCTCAAAAGGGCGAAAGCAAGCGTCCATACAGCCGTCTCTCTCTGCTCCCCCGTCTTTCGCAGGTTGACGAGCACAAGCCCCGTCAGCACCAGCAAAAGCCCTATCCCCTTCGGAAGAGTAAAGGCCTCCCCAAGGACCAAAATCCCCAGCACGGTGGCAAACAGAATCCGGGACAAATCCACAATACCGAAAAGACTGACCGACATTTTTTTAAGTGCCGTAAACGAAAAAATCCAGGACAGGCAGACAACGCCTGCCTTGACAAACGCCCAAAAGATATAAACGGGTGCAAGCGAAAAGGCAGACCCGGAGAAGGGCAGAATCAAAAGGAGCCCGAAAAGCGTATAGAAAAATAAAATCTCATTGGCACTGTTTTTTTGCAAAGCGGCCTTTTTCATGCCGTCCCGCGAGCCCTTCATCAGTGCATAAAGGAGCACATAGAAAATCCATAGTCCTTCCACCGTATCACCTCCATCCGTTTTTGCCTGTTTATTGTAATACATTCTGCCGAAAAATGCAAGGCTTTTGTTGCTTTTTCTGCCGGTATGTGGTATGCTTACTATATTCTGTTTGAAAAGGTGATACGATGCATTATTATGACAAAAACGCCCTAAAGCTCTCCCATGCCCATTTTAAAGAACATATCCGGGAGGGGGCTACCGTAATTGATGCCACGGCAGGCAGGGGCAGAGACACCTTGCTTTTGTCCACGCTTGTGGGGAGGGACGGCAAGGTGTTTGCCTTTGACATTCAAGAGGAAGCCATTCGGTCTTCGCGGGAGCTTCTTGCGGCACATGACCGGGAAAATGTGACTTTGATTTTGGACAGCCACCATAAGCTGTGCGATTATGTAAAGGAAGCCGATGCGGTGGTTTTTAATTTCGGTTTTCTGCCCGGCGGTGACCACAGCGTTTTTTCCCGTCCCGATACCAGTATAAGAGCGATTCGGGCGGCACTGTCCATTTTAAAGGCAGACGGGTTTGTCTCCCTTTGTATCTATTACGGGGGCGACACCGGCTTTGAAGAACGGGACGCACTCCTCGCGTTCCTTTCGGGTCTGGACCAGAAGCAATACACGGTCATGCTCCAGTCCTTTTATAACCGAAAAAACTGCCCGCCCCTCTTTGCGGTTATTGAAAAAAATAAACGCTAAAACCGGTGAACGATTTAGATGCTAAGCAAAAAAACTATAACCATACTATAAAAATCAAATACATCAACGGAATAGAAATCACGGATAATGTGTGCGATATCATTGACATGGAAGCACCTGTTTTTGTATCGCCTCCATATGCTGCCGGATAAACGATTGTATTCAGTCCAAGCGGGGTACCAAACGCAATCAGTGCCAATGTCATTATTTCGTCATTTGCACCTATAATGCTTAGTACAAACATTATAACTGCCGGAATAACAATAAGTCTTAAAAAAGTAACTATATATACTTTCTTGTTGAATATAAGCTCCTTAAAATTATATCCGCCAATTACAAACCCTGCAAGAACCATAGCAACAGGCCCCTGACATTTACCGGCACTATCAAATGCATCAATAACGAACTGTGGCACATATCGTGTTAAATTAAGAAGCCCAAACAACATACCAACCACTAAAGCAATCATTGGCGGAGTAAGTAGCCCTTTTTTTAAATTATCCAACAAGCTTGCGTTTTTCTCTTTTGGTATCAATATGTATAATCCCCAACCGCTGCATAAAATTCCTACCAAAAAGGTGAACAAAGAATATTTATAAAAAAAATCGTTCCCCCATACTCCGAGAATAATAAAGCTACCCATAAATCCATAATTTCCAAATGTCAACGCATATTTGTAAATATTTCTTTGATATAATTTTTCGGGCGAATCCGCACCTTTTTTTACAAAACATTTTGACAAAGGGTATGAAAGAATAATGGCACATAAAACAATTGCAGAACCATATAGTATAAGGGGCATATTTGCCGTAAATGTCTCAACCGTACATTTCGTCATTTGGGTAAATAAAGAAAGCGCCGGGACAAAAATAAATGTTTCCATCTTCGCCATTACAGTATCGGAATTTTCCGGCAACTTGCTTTTCTTTCTTAATAAAAAACCTACTAAAATCAAACTAAACATCATTAACATCTGTTTCAATGTAAGATTAAAAATTTCCATAATTCTCTCCTTTGTTGCTATATACTTTTCGACATCTTTCGATATTCTTTTCTATGCGGGACAGATGGTTTAGATGCCAATTCTTTTGTGAAGTTTACTTGCCCATCGGGGCAAACTCGGTTGATTTCCGGCACGCGTGCACTTTTCCTTTGCAATTTCGATATTGCCGGAAAATACACGGCGAGCAGTGTCATAATGGATAATATCCAGCCGACGGGCCAAACCGTATACAGGAAAGTAAGATTCGGGCAAAGCGGGAAAATAGCATACACCCAAACAAATCGCAGCAGGCACATAAAGATAAATGTTGCAATAGTGGGAACAATCGGTTTTCCCATTCCACGCAGTACGCCGCCCATTACTTCGTTAATTCCGCAAATAAAATATGTACTGGATATAATAATCATTTTTTGCCGTGAAAATGCAATAACGGCAGGCGTGGAAGACATAATCGACGATAATTGTCCGGAAAAAATTGCCGAAAGTGCACCAAAGGTTGCACCGAAGGCTGTTGTAATCAGCGCCGCCCGAAGGAGCGTTTGCTTTACCCTTTTTATATTGCCTGCCCCGATATTTTGTGCGATATACGGCGTGACCGCCAGCGACGGTGCATACGAAATTTGGTATAGGATACCGTCAAACTGATTTGCAATCGCGATGCCCGTCGTCGCATCGGCACCAAAGCTATTCACAACCGTGGTTATGACCACATTTGCAAGAGAATACAACGCACTTTGAAAGCCCGCCGGAATGCCGATAAACAGCATATCCTTGAGCTCTGCCATTTCCATTTTAATTCTTTTAAAATCCACATAAACAACATCCTGCCCTTTTGCGATTACATAAAAAGCCAAGCTGCAAGCAACCAAATTAGAAAGAATGGTTGCAAGTGCAACGCCTTTAACGCTCATCTTAAAGGCCGTGACAAAGAAAAGGGTTAGTATAACTTTAATAATTCCCCCCAAAATCAAGAAATACATAGGTCTTTTCGTGTCTCCGGTTGCCCGTAATATGGAGGCACAAAAATTATACAGCATAAATATGGGAACACCGCAAAAATAAAATCTAAAATACAGTACAGCCCGAGGAAGCAAGCCGGTGGGACAGTTTGTCATTTTCAAAAAGGTTTCGGCGAAGGTAAGACCGACAACCATTAAAACGATTCCGGCGATGACGGAAAACAATATAGCCGTCATAACCGCCCTGCTTGCACGTTCACTGTTTCCGCCACCCAATCTTCTGGCGACAGTGACGTTTGCACCGGTGGATATCCCGATAAGCAAGCTTGTGCAAAGGGTTATCAGCATTCCGCACGCCCCTACGGCTCCTACTGCTCCGTCGTCCTCAAAAACCCTTAATACCGTCATGTCTATAATGTTAAACAAGGATTGCATAACATTCATAATCATAATCGGTACCGCCATTGCGAGGAGCCCCTTTGTTATGGAGCCGGAAAGCATGTCTACACTCTTTGTCCTCATTTCTATACGCCCTCCTTCATCGTTTGCAGGTAGGTACCCCCCTATTATAACAGCTTCCCTTTTAAAAAAATATGTTTATTTATAAAATTACTTGCACAAAACATAGATTTGTACTATACTGTTATCGGTGATGGTATGCGTTTTTTAATTAACCTTATTAAAGAGGAAAGTCCTCCCCATAAGCATAACGTGTATGAAATTCTTATTTACACGAAGGGGAGCGGTGTTTTCCACGCGGCAGGAAAAGAGATTGCGGCTGTCCCCGGAAAAATTATCGTGATTCCGCCGGGAACCGTGCATCATAGTTCGGCGTCCGCCGCCGCTTTTGAAAGAATCTACATAAACGGAGAATTCAGTCAGGTTTTTAACCTGGCTTCTCCGACTGTGATTTTGGACAATTCCGAAAAAGAAGGGTTGTTGCTTGCGAAAATGATTTATGCCAATCGACACGCCGAATACGAATACGTCGTGGCACTGATTAACGCCTTTACGCATTTTTTGCTGCAAAACATTAAAATGGATAATGAAATTTTCCTGGCAACAAAGGATATTATTGAGAAAATAAGTAATGATTTTTATAATTGTAATCTTACGCTCCGTTCTCTCCTGAAAAAAAGCGGCTATGCAGAGGATTACATCCGTGCACAGTTTAAAAAAATAACCGGGAAAACACCGACGGAATTTTTGACCGAAATCAGAATAGCCCATGCGTGCCATTTAATCAACACCTATAAAAATGCATTTTCGCTGTCTGATGTTGCCGAAAAGTGCGGCTTTACCGATTATGTATATTTTTCAAGAAGGTTTAAGCATATAATGGGTGTTTCTCCCCGGAAATATATGGAGAGCCTTTAATTTTCTGTAATAAGCTGATGACAGTGTACGATTACGGATTCGATTTTAACAGCAGCAGCATTCCGATCGCACGCTGTTTTTCTTTTTCACTTAACTCCTTAAATATCGAAAGAAGCTCTATTTCATCTTCCGTCAGACCGTTTCTCGCAAAGGCATCTACGGGAGTTTTTATATCCGTATTTTCGATTATATAGTCTACGGAAACATTAAAAAGCTTTGCCATTTGCTTGAGAACCTCAATGCTCGGCTGATGTCTGCCGGTTTCATATGCACTGATTAAATATTGGGATACGTTAAGCTTTAACGCAAGTGCGACCTGATTCCACTGTTTTGCTTTTCTTAATTCGGCAATTCTTTGCATACTTTCACCTCAAAATATTGTTTATACAAATAAATTATATTGCAAATACTTGACTTTAATATTTTTATATGCTATATTTATATTGTATAAACAATTATTTATTAAAAGGAGAAAAGAACATGAAACAAAAAGCAACACTTATTCTAACAGCCTGGCTTATGCTGATTCCCCTCTATTGTGCTGCGGCCGCCGTCCCTGCCTATCTGACGGATGGCGTTACCGACTATCCGCTTTCAGTGGTTGCACAGAAAAAGGAGCCTGTTATAGGGTTGCCACAGGAAAAAGTAACGTTTTCCTATTCCTTTGCAGAAACCGATGTACAGTATTCGGATTTTCTGTTTGCACCCCAGCCCTTTTCGGCAGGGCTGAAATTTTCCGTGGAAGGCACGGCGGCACATACGCTTACTGTGCAGCTGGTGGACAAGGGAACGGGCGAAACGGTGCAGGAAATTACAAGTGTATCGGCAAATGTGGGAAAATCGAACGAATATATTTTTTCGATGTTTCTGCCCCTACAGTTTCAGCACAGCTATTACATCCGGCTTTCAACGCCATCCGAAAAAGGGGCTGCCGGAACGTGCACGCTGGAGGTACTGGGACAAGAGGCAGAAATGACGCTGCGGACAATGCAGATCATCAGCGGCTACGAAAACGGACAGTTTATTCCGCTCCGAAATATCACAAGAGCAGAAATGTGTGCCATGCTGGCAAAAGCGGCCGGCTATACAGAAGTGCCGCCGCGGCAGATTTTTGATGATGTTCCCCCATCACATTGGGCAAGCAGTTACATTGCCTTCTGTTATGAAGCCGGAATCACAAAGGGAACCGGCGGCAACTTGTTTCTGCCTGATGCGGAAATCACCGGTTCGGAAATGATAACCATGCTCGTCCGTATGCTCGGCCGAACGCCGGAAGCGGAGGCGATGGGCGGCTATCCAAACGGCTATATGATTGTTGCGGCACAGACGGCTGTTACAAAGGGAGCTGCCATTATCGGCGGCGGTGCTGTGACAAGAAGGACGGCGATGACCTGTACCTATAACAGCCTTTTCGTACCGCTTATGGTACAAAGCACGCAGGAAAACGAAACCTATATCGTCATGAACGGGAAGGGCGGTGTGCCGCTGGATACCGTATATCTGCGGCTTGCCCGAGAATATGAATAAACACCGGAGCAGTATGGGAACGGGACAAGGGGGATGTAAAATAATTCTCAAAAATTATTTTACATCCCCCGTAATTTATCTGAACGTAAAACAGCCCTGAAAATTCGATGTTTTCAGGGCTGGTGCTCAATCATTTTATGCTTTATTTATTTTATGGGAAGATTCCGAAGAACCCTACCGGAACGAGTGCCGGTGTGCTCCCCTTCAACAATCGTAGGTACCCCGTTTACAATAACATAATACATGCCTTCGCTATAATGGCAAGGGTCCTCAATGGTGGCATTAACCTTCAGGGCATTGATATCAAACACATTGATGTCGGCATAGTATCCTTCAGCAATCATTCCACGCTTTCTGATATTAAAATGCTTAGCCGGTAAGCTTGTTGCCTTGCAAACGGCTTGTTCTATGGATATTGCACCCAAATCACGAACATAATGTGCAAAGAAATACATGATCCCCATATAATTAAGCCGATCTTGTCTTGAGAGGGGACCCTCCTCATAGGCAGGGAACGAATCGGCCTGCCACAGATATATCGGGTCTTTTACAACCGTGTCGATCATCGTCTGTTCATGGAATACAACGCCCTGCATTGTCGTTGTACGAACGCTCTCAATGTCAGGTGCTGCCATCAAAATATCCAAGAAGCAGTCTGCCGGATCCTTGCCCCATTTATGAACCAATTCCATAAACGGCGTCTTTGCAACCTCCGGCCAATACGATGCTCCCACATATAAAAGTCTATCCCACTCTCCGGCTGCCAGGAATCTCCAATAACGATTTAGATCCGCCTTGACCTTTTCTCTGCCCTTTGGATCTGCCAGGATTTCCTTTGCCTTATCCCAGCCGTCCTTATACAGCCACGGCGGAAGCATTGCCTGTGCACCGCCTGTTGCAGAGGTGGTTGGAAGCATATCCGTATAAACGTTTAAATGTTCAATCTCTCTTGCATCCTTCAGCATTTGCATACACTTTTGCAAATACTCGTTCGGTACACCGTTGTCGTATTTTACATTGAGATGCGAAACAGACCCTCTAAGCCCTGTCTTACGAATCACATTTAAAAATTCGTTGACAGCCTCAAGTATGTATGTACCTTCATCTCTCATATGCGTCGAATAATTTCCGTCATATTCTGCGGCAATCATGGCGAGCCGTTCAACCTCTTCCGGCCGACACATAACACCGGGGTCAAATTCAAGTCCGGTTGAAAAACCGATAAACCCGGCCTCCAGTGCTTCCCGCAAGAATTTTGCCATGACAGCAAATTGCTCTTCCGTGTAATCTGTCGAATTGATCCCGGCAATGACCCGTAAATCATTGTGACCGCATAACCAGGCAAGGTTCCCCGAATACCCCATGGCTTCTGCTTTATCCAGTACAGCTGCCATCGCACCATCCGGAATGTCCGTTTTTCCCACCATATCGTAAACGCATTTTACGCCATCGCCTGCCTTGTCAAAAGGATAATCCCCAAGATAGTGACGCATCGAATATCCGCAATTTCCCACAATTTCAGTCGTAACACCCTGTCGTATGGAAGTGGGTGCATCGGGACATGCCCACATAGTAAAGTCAGCATGGGAATGGGGATCAATAAAACCGGGGGTAACATATTTATGATGTGCGTCAATGACAAGGGGAGCCTCTACACCTTCCAGATTTCCAATAAAGTCAATTTTATCCCCTACAACCGCAATATCAGCATAATACGGCATCGCACCGGTCCCGTCTACGATAGTTCCGTTTTTAATGATAATATCAGGTTTGCGTTTATACATAGACATAAGCTATTATCCTTATGATTTCTACAATATATTTCTATTATTTGTGCTCGTATTCTACCATACTATCAATTAAATGTCAATACTTTATGGCTAAAATTCAGCGATCTTCATGCTTTAGTAAAAAAACCAAACAAGCTGCAATGCCGTATTTTTGCTTTGTTAGCCTCCACAAAAATCCATGACGTGAACCGGAGGGGGCAATCTTATAGTGTTCACTCTTTTGGTCGTCCATTTTTATTATACAAGTTTCCCTTATTCACTATTACTTTCCAAAAATCGACAAATCATTTTAGGGAATAGTGAAGGGGTAATAAGTAAAATCGACAAGATTCTGTCGAACCTTGTCGATTTTTGGCTCCCCGTGTTGAACCCCAACCAACGACCCGCCCCGGTTGAAACATTGGTCGTCTCGGCGAGATGCTTCGCACTCTT
>SVJY01000017.1 GCA_015068765.1 Oscillospiraceae bacterium | reverse complement strand
ATAGGAAGCGGCTTTGCGGCAATTTCCATTTCTTCCAGCTCTTCGGTGAAGGAAACCTTTCTCTGCCGTCCGGTAAAGCTCTTCCAGACCCGTGCAATCTCCTGCCCTGCCGACACCGACTGCAAAAGCTCTTTTCCACCGTGGTGCAGGCATATTTCCAGACTCTCCTCTGTTTCCTTCCACACGCTGTCCTTTAAAACATATTCTACCACGGGCAACGTTTCAGAAATATACCCCACGGTAAAGGCGTGCAGTGCCTCCGCTTCCATGGGTGTCTCTTCTAAAAAACCAATCTCTACCGTGATTTCATGCAAAGCATAGTAATCCCGAAGCGATTTTTTCAGTTCCAAAATAGCATGATAGTCCGGAATACGGGACAGGCTAAGACGGATTCGCATACTGCGTCTTGTCACATCTGTTTTTAAAGCAGCAACACGAAAATCAGCGGCGCCCTTGGGAATGGGTGCGCCGCTAAATGCTTCTGTAATTGCTTTCGTGCCGTTTACTTCCACGCCTTAATAATCCTTTCTATCTCACTGCGAAGTACAGGAATAATCTTATCTGCCGGTATACTTTCCACAATTTCGCCCTGCCGAAACAGCACCGCCTTCCCGTCTCCGCCGGCGACCCCCACATGGGCCTCCCTGGCTTCACCCGGACCGTTAACGGCACAACCCATCACTGCTACACGGATTGGGACATTAACTGTCGCTAGGTATGCCTCCATTTCTCTTGCAATGGGCATCAGATCGATTTTACATCTGCCGCAGGTCGGACACGATATAAGCTCTGCCCCCTGCCGTTTCCCCAGTGCACGAAGGAGGGTGATTCCCGCCCTTACTTCTTCCTCCGGCGGTGCGGACAGGGATACACGTATGGTATCACCGATACCGTCCAGCAAAAGACTGCCGATGCCTGCTGCCGACTTGATAAGCCCGGTATATGCCGTTCCTGCCTCGGTCACGCCAATATGGAGTGGGTACGTGCCGCTTTTTGCCATGAGCCTGTATGCCTCTACCGTTTTCTGTACATTCGATGCTTTCAGGCTAATCACGATATCGGAGAAGCCCTCCTTTTCAAGGAGAGAAGCATGATACTTGGCACTCTCCACCATAGCAAGGGGGGTATTCCCATACTTTTCATACATTTCTTTTTCCAGCGAACCGCCGTTCACGCCGATACGGATGGGGATTTTCGCCGACTTTGCCGCCGCCGCCACCTGCCGCACCCGTTCCGGTGAACCGATATTCCCCGGATTTAAACGAATTTTATCTGCACCGCCTTCGATGCACGCCAGTGCAATCCGATAATCAAAATGAATATCGGCAACCAGCGGAACGCTGACGGCCTTTTTGATCCGTGCAAAGCTTTCTGCCGCTGCCATATCCGGCACGGCAAGACGCACAATATCCGCACCCGCTTCCGCCAGAAGCTTCACTTGTGCGATTGTTTTTTCGGTATCATTTGTATTGGTTGTGGTCATGGTTTGCACGGATATAGGGCTTCCCCCACCGATACTGACAGTACCTGCGTTAACCTTCATTTTTCAAAAACTCCATCGCTGCTTCCAGCTGTTTATCTATTTCCACCGGCACCGCATAGTTTGCATCATTTAAGCGGAGCTGGGTGTATAAATCTGCCGTGCCTGTGGTAGGCAGTCCGTTATGTGCCTGAAAGAGTAAAAGTGCGGATGTTGTAGCCTCGTCTGCCGTGCTGTCCGCTTCTTCTAAATATCCCCAAAATTCCAGACGCTGTTCCAGTGCCACATCACCTGTACCGGTGTCCCCTGCCTGCCATGCGGTTGACAATTCCATAGGTGCCATGAAAGAGACATCAGGGATTTCGGCTGTATTCTCTACAGTAATATCCGGCATTACGCCTTTTTTGTGTAAAGCCCGTCCTCCTGCCGTTTTATATTCTGCCACCGTCAGTCGTATGCCGCCGCCGGTAATAATGGGCAGTACCGTTTGCACGGTTCCCTTTCCGAAGCTTTTCGTGCCGATAATTGTGCCCGAAGCCGTATCCTGCACCGCCGCCGCAAAAAGCTCGGAAGCCGAAGCACTACCGCCGTTAATCAACACAACCAGATTGAATTTGCCCCGATTATTTTCTTCATTATAATGGAGCTCATTCTGCGTACTGTCTGCATATTCCACACGCATAATGACACCCTTCGGCGTAAACAGCCTACAGATATCCAGTGCCGCATACATCTCACCGCCGGGGTTGTTTCGTAAATCAATAATCAGGTCCTCGATGCCGGCACCTTCAAAATAAGCGACCGCCTCTTTCACATTTTCCGCACTGGACTGATTAAAGGTAGAAAGGCACAGATAGCCTATCCCATCCCGTACCGTATACTGTACCGTTTCCGTCTCTATAGTGGCACGCGTCACCGTAAAGGAAACAAGCTCTGTACCTCGCCGGACGGTAATCTTCACCGTAGTGCCTACCTCGCCCGTAATTCTTTCCTTTACTGCTTGAAACTCTTCGGTTTCAATATTCACATCATCCACTGCTACCAGAATGTCGCCGCCAAGGATTCCGGCTTTTTCTGCCGGAGAGCCTTTAATGGGAGAAAGAACTACAAAAGCATCCTCCTCAATGGAGATATTGATGCCAATCCCGGAAAAATTACCGGAAATGCTATTCTCCATAAAGGAACGGTAGGTTTCCTCCGTCATATATCCGCTGTGTTCATCCAGACAATCCATCACTGCTTCAATCATGCCGTTAAAGCCCTTTTCCGGCGTGACGAGCCGTGCCCGAAGTGCCGCATCCAGTAGCACATCCTCCGGCACGGGAAATTTCGCAGTCGTGGACACAAAATCTACCAGATCATGAATAAAAACATATTCCTGTTCGCCGGAAATCTGTATTGCCGCCGCCGAAGAACCCAACAAGATGAAACAGCACAGGATTGCCAGAATACGTTTCATATTGTTTTTCAACTATATCCTCTTCTTTCGTTACATTTTTTCCGGTGCGGAAACTGCCAGCATACGCAATGCATTCGCCAGCACCACCCGGGTGGATTCCACAAGCTTTAGTCTTGCCGCCGTCAGTTTCGCATCCTCTGTACGAACGTGACAGGCGTTATAGAAGCTGTGGAAAAGTGCCGCTGTATCCATGGCATACCGTGTAATTCTGGATGGCTCCAGTGCCGCCGCCGCGACACGGATTTCTTCCGGGAATTCCGCCAGCTTCTTAATCAGTGCTCTTTCATGCTCGTCCGAAAGGAGCGAGGCATCAATCGCAGAAAAGGCACTGACCGCTGTTCCTTCCTCGGCAAGAAGACGCAGAATGCTGCATATACGCGCATAGGCATACTGTACATAGAAAACAGGGTTGTCGTTGGACTGCTCCACGGCAAGACCCAGATCAAATTCAAAATGGCTGCCGGCCTGCCGCAGGTTAAAGAAGAAGCGTGCCGCATCAACGCCGATTTCATCCAGAAGGTCGGAAAGCGTAATCATTTTTCCTGTACGCTTACTCATACGGACTACTTCACCATTTTCCACAAGGCGGACAAGCTGCATGGTGATGACGTGCAGGCGTTCCGGGTCAATGCCCAGTGCTTCCATCGCACCCTTCATCCGGGCAATATGCCCGTGATGGTCTGCACCCCAAATATTGATCGCTTTATCAAACTGCCGCCCGGCAAGTTTATTCCTATGATAAGCTATGTCTGCCGCAAAATAGGTAGGGATTCCGTTGGCACGGACAAGCACATCGTCTTTCTCTGCACCGAATCGGGTGCTTTTAAACCAGACAGCGTTCTCCTTTTCATAGGTCAAACCCCTTTCCCCTAAAAGGGCAATGGTTTCCTCTACCTCACCGCTTTTGTAAAGACTGCTTTCGCGGAACCACAAATCATAAGAAATCCGGTATTTTTCCAAATCCTTCTGCATTTTTGCAATATTCTTAGGGAGCGCATATTCCACCAGAACACGGCGACGCTCATCACTCTCCGCTTCCAAAAGGGCAGAGCCGTTTTCATCAATATACGCCTGTGCCAATTCTGTAATATCCACGCCCTGATATCCGTCCTCCGGGAAGTCCTCTTTTCCTGTGAGAATTTCCAGAAAACGTGCTTCCAGGCTCATGCCGAACTTTTCAATCTGTGCACCGGCATCGTTTAAGTAAAATTCCCGGCTGACCTTCCAGCCTGCCATATCCAGTAGTGCCGCAAGAGAGTCGCCGATCGCACCGCCTCTGGCATTACCCATATGCATAGGCCCGGTGGGGTTTGCACTTACAAATTCCACCATAACGCTTTTTCCGTTCCCATCCTGTGTTCGACCGAAATCATCGCCCCGTTCCTCGATATCGGCAAGTGTTCCATAAATCCAGGCAGGATGCAGATAAAAGTTAATAAAGCCGGGGCCTGCCACCTCTGTTCTCTCCACTAAAGAATTTTCCGGCAGATTGTCCAAAATCGCCGCGGCAATCTCCCGGGGCGGACGACGTAAAGCCTTTGTCATCAGCATGGCCGCATTGGTAGAAAAATCGCCGTGGGCATCCGCCTTTGGGGTCTCTACCAAAAATGCAGGCATTTCCGCCTCCGGAAAAGCTACGCCGATTGCCTCTTTTATCAGATTTTCCACTGTATGTAGAACTCTTTCCGCTGTATACATTTTCATTCCTCCGCTTCTTTTTATGCTTCACGCACATTCAGGGAGAGCTTATGCTCTGCCTTGGTATTATTATCAATCTCCAAGAGATAATGAATATCAATCTGCCCACTCTTCTGCCCAAATTCCACCTTGACGGCATCCGAAACAATCCCGACGGTAAAACTGCCGTAGGGCGTATCGTAATAGCCGGTGTGCTTTTCACCGGGCACAAAAACCATATGGGTATTAAACTGCCCCGAACGGGTCAGTGCCACACGGTCGTTCTCAATTTTCAGGAGTGTGGTCGTGGCTTCAAAGCCGGTGACCTCCGTCTCCTTATAGGAAATATAATGCTTGTCCCCTTTTTTATAATACTTGCCCTCGGTTACAAGCTCTGTTACATTTTCTTCCCCGATATCGGGAAACCTTTCCTTCCCCTCAATCGAAATAATCACTTCTTTATTCATCATCCTGCTCCTCATATGTGTTTACTCACAGTATAGCACAAAACTGCGAAAAATGCAAAGTTAAGTTCTGACAGCAAATGCAATCAGCCTGTCAATCAAATCGCTATAAGGTACACCGGTAGCTTGCCACAGCTTCGGATACATGCTGATATCGGTAAAGCCGGGAAGGGTGTTAATTTCATTGATCACCACTCGCCCCGTTTTTTTATCCTTGAAAAAGTCTACCCTAGAGAGCCCCTTCGCGCCCACAGCACGAAACGCACGCACAGCGTATTCCCTGA
The DNA here is from genome assembly GCA_015068765.1 of Oscillospiraceae bacterium. GTDB lineage: Bacteria > Bacillota > Clostridia > UMGS1883 > UMGS1540 > SIG447. The sequence goes on along the minus strand of SVJY01000017.1, from coordinate 33,243 downwards.
TTTGCCGGCTTTCCTCCTCGGTTAGCGGTGCCGGAATCAAAAGCTCGGACGTGCCGTCCACATACTTTGCATCATAGTCATAAAACGATGCTGAAGGAACAATTTCGCCCAGCACGGAAGCCTGGGGGTCCTCATTTCCAAGCACAGCACATTCAATTTCTCTTGCCTCTATATATTCCTCCACAAGCACCTTTGTATCATATCGGAACGCTTCGTCCAGTGCAGTGCCGAGTTCTTCCGGCGATACCACTTTAGAAGCACCCAGGGAAGAGCCGGCATTGGCAGGCTTTATGAATACAGGGTACGAAAAATCTTCTTTAATCCGTGCCGCTACAGTGTGGGCGTCCTTTTTTTCTACGGAAATTCCTTTTGCAACAGGAATACCCGCCGCCGAAAATACAGTCTTCGCCACTTCCTTATCCATGCCCACAGCCGATGCACAAACGCCACAGCCTACATAAGGAATACCTGCCAGCTCACATAATCCTTGCAAACAGCCGTCCTCACAGTAGTCACCGTGCATCACCGGAAAAATCACATCCACCGGAAGGTGTTTTATGCCGTCTTCTTCCCAAAGCAGGAAGCCGTGATGTGCGGTATCCGGGGATAAAACCGCTTTCTTCTTCGATAGCGTTTCCCATTCTCCGCTTCGGATCTGGGCAGAGGTCGCCTCCGTCAGATACCATTCCCCTTCTCCGGTGATTCCGATTTTCAGAATTGAATATTTTTCTGTATGGATATTATCAAGCACCGATGCCGCAGATATGCAGGACACCGTGTGCTCCCCCGATTTTCCGCCAAATAAAACAGCAACCCTCATGTCGCGTTCCTTTCATCGCATTACTGCGTCATAGATTTCACGTTTCGCCACGCCTCGATCAGATGCCACACGCTTTACAGCGTCCATTCTGGAAAGCCCCTCTTTCTCATACATGGCGACGTGTGCTTCCACCGTCATATTCTCCCAGGATTCCTCTTTCTGTTTGGCACCTGCCACAACCAGGACAAACTCTCCCTTCGGCGGCTGTGCCGTATATTTTTCCAAAGCCGCTCCCACCGTTGTGCGGATAATTTCCTCGTAAAGCTTCGTCATCTCCCGGCAAAGGGTGATTTGTCTGTCCGCACCGAAGGTAGCTTCAAAATCCGCAAGCGTCCTTACAAGCTTATGCGGTGCTTCATAAAATATGATGGTCCTTGTTTCATTTTTCAGCTCTGCCAGCCTATCCATCCGTCCTTTTTTTTGGGTGGACAAAAAGCCCTCGAAAACAAAACGACCTGTGATAAGCCCGGAAACCGAAAGGGCACTGATGGCCGCACAGGGACCGGGAATGGGTACGGTAGGTATGCCTGCCTCGGCACAAAGCTGTACCAGCTCCTCGCCGGGGTCACTGATCGCCGGCGTGCCGGCATCGCTGACAAGTGCCACATTTTTCCCGGCAAGCAATTCTTTTATAATCACTTCGCCATGTCCACGCCGGTTATGGGTGAAATAGCTGATGCACGGCTTTGAAATACCCAGATGCCGAAGAAGATTCCCCGTATGCCGTGTATCTTCTGCCGCCACCAGGTCCACTGTTTCCAGCGTCTGGCGGAGACGGTCGGATATATCCGACAAATTACCTATGGGTGTTGCACAAACGTAGAGTGTTCCACACATTCTATATCCCTTCCGTATGAGGCCAGTGCATCCTTTGTGTATGTTCCGTCCTCTTGATATAAAATAAGCGGTGGCATTACGTGTAAAAAGGTGCCGCCGCCCAAAACAGCTTCAATCAGAACCAGGCTCGCCCGGCTCTCTTTTTTTGCATGCACCGACCTAAGTCGCTTCGGCTCCAGACGACAGTTATGCATTTCGCGCATAATTTCAGTCAATCTGTCCGGTCGGTGAACCATATAAAGCCGCCCGCCGTACCGAAGCACTTTGGCGGCACTTTTTAATACATCCGATAGCGTGCACAGAATTTCGTGCCGTGCAATCGCCTTATTGCGGTTCGGATTTTGTATTCTCCCGTCCCGAATGTAAGGCGGATTACAGGTCACCGCATCAAACCGCTTCCCCGTAAAGAGTGTGTTTGCCTCCTTCACATCTCCCTCAATCATTTCTACGTGAGAAAGATTGTTTTCGGCAATGCTTCTCTTCGCAAGACGCACCTGTACCGGGTTTATTTCAAGACCATATATCGCTTCAGCTTCCGTCTTCCCTGCAAGTAGAATGGGAATAATGCCGTTTCCGCTGCACATATCCAAGACACGTTCTCCCTTTTTTATCTCTGCAAAAGCAGAAAGGAGTACCGCATCCACGCCGAAACAAAATTCCCGCCTGTCCTGCCAGATATGAAGTCCGCCTAACTGAAGGTCATCTTTTCTTTCAAATTCATTCATCTTCTCTAATGAAAGCATTCGGGGCCGCCCATAGACAGCCCCGATCCTTTACCCTTTTTTACTGCTGCTGGGGGGCGGAAACCGGACATACGTTTGCACAGTTGCCACATTCAATGCAAACATCCTCATCGATTACAAATGTACCGTCACCTTCAGAAATGCAGGAAACCGGACATTCTGCTTCGCAAGCACCACAGCTGATGCAGTCTTCAGAAATAACATATGCCATATAGACACACCTCCTTTATTTACTCTGTATACTTTACCACTTTTTTGCCGATTTGGCAAGTGTTTTTTGCTATTTTAAGAAAAATTTTACATTTTTTTCTTTTCGCAGTATATTTCATCTTCCTCCCGACGCACCAAAAGGGTGTCCCCTGCACCGATATCCCCTGCAATAATCAGGTATGCCGCCCGATCTTCCACATACTTCCGGATTGCACGGCGGAGCGGTCTTGCCCCATATTTACTGTCAATCCCCTTTTCCAAAAGGAGCCATTTCGCTTCCTCTGCAATTTCCAGCTTTATTTGCCGGTTTTGCAACATTTCGTCAAGCTCACCCAGCATTTTTTCCATAATTTCCATGAGGACCGGCTTCTCCAGCGGCTTAAACAGAATGATTTCGTCAATCCGATTTAAAAATTCCGGTCGGAAGAAGCTACGAAGGGCTTTTTCTGCCTTTTCCATGCCTGCTTTCTCCGGTGCGGCAGTATAACCGGGAGCCGCCCCCTTATAATCTGATCCTGCATTCGACGTCATGATAATAACCGTATTTTCAAAGCTAACGGTTTTCCCGTGGCTATCCGTCACCCTGCCGTCATCTAAAATCTGCAAAAAGACATTTAAAACCTCGGCGTGTGCTTTTTCAATTTCATCCAAGAGAATCACGCTGTACGGGCGGCGGCGGATTTTTTCCGTAAGCTGTCCGGCATCATCATAGCCCACATATCCGGGCGGAGAGCCGATCAGCTTCGATACGGCATGTTTTTCCATGTATTCCGACATATCCACGCGAATCAACGCGTCCTCTGTATCAAACATTGCCTCCGCCAGTGCCCGGGCAAGCTCTGTTTTTCCAATGCCGGTGGACCCCGTAAAGATAAAGGATACCGGTCTTCTTACTTTTGAAAGCCCGGCACGGCCACGACGCATCGCACCTGCCACTGCACGGATAGCTTCCGCCTGTCCTTTCACCCGTTTTCCTAAGGTTTCTTCCAGCTCCAGAAGGCGAGTGGTCTCTTCTTTTGTAATCTGCCCTACGGGAATCTTTGTCCAGCCGGCAATCACCCGTGCCACATCCGCAACCGAAAGATGTACATCGCAAAGCTGCTTTTGTATCTCCTGAATTTTTTCTTTCAGCTGACACTCTTTCATCTTTAAATCAGCCGCAATCTGGTAAGTTTCAATCGAATCGGTCTGTGCCGCCGTTTCCTTTGATTCCTGCACTGCCTCAAGCTCTGCACGAAGCTGTGCAAGCTGTGCAATAAACACATTCTTGAGATTGGCCCGTGAAGCGGCTTCATCGATTACGTCAATGGCTTTATCCGGCAGAAAGCGGTCGGTAATATACCGTTCACTAAGCTCTGCGGCGGCACGAATCACATCCGCACCGATTTTCACCTTGTGGTATTCCTCATAATAACCCTTGATGCCGTTTATAATGGCAACCGTTTCTTCAATACTGGGTTCTTCTACGATGATAGGCTGAAATCTTCGTTCCAGTGCCGCATCCTTCTCAATATGCTTGCGGTACTCTGTCGTCGTTGTTGCCCCGATAACCTGAATTTCACCTCGAGCCAGTGCCGGCTTGAGAATATTCGCCGCACTCATAGCCCCCTCTGCGTCGCCGGCACCTACAATGTTATGGAGTTCGTCTATAACAAGTATCACATTCCCAAGCTTTTTTACCTCTTCGATGATACTCTTAAGCCGTGCCTCAAACTGCCCCCGAAATTGCGTACCTGCCACAATTGCCGTAAAATCCAGAAGAAAAATCTCTTTATCCAGAAGCTTGGCAGGCACATTTTTTTCTACAATCAGCGTAGCAAGCCCTTCTGCGATCGCTGTTTTACCGACACCCGGCTCACCGATCAGGCACGGATTATTTTTTGTACGTCTGTTCAGAATTTCCATGCAGCGGGTGATTTCTGCATCCCGCCCGATAACACGGTCTACTTCTCCATTTTTCGCCCGGGCTGTCAGATTCGTCCCAAAGGCGTCCAGCATCCGCTTCTTTTTCTTATTCTCCTTCGGCTTTTTCTCTGCTTTTTCATCCTTTTCCTGCGAAGCTTCACTCTTAGACGCATTTCCAAGTAAACCGAACAAATCCCGAAACAGATTACCGCCTTCCGGCATACCTTCGTCCCCGTCCTCCGGAATGCCTTCTTCCATCATCTGCATCATCTGTTCACCAAGATTTTCAAATTCTTCCGGCTCCAGACCCATATTCCCGGCAAGCTGCCCCATATCCAGTCCCAGCTGACGGGCACAGGAAAGACACAGTCCCTCCGTTTTCTTTTCGCCGTTTTCAATTTTCGTTACAAACATGACTGCTACATTTTTATTGCAGCGAGAACACATGACCATTTGTTTTTTCCTTTCAATTTCTTCTTTCCTAACTATTCCGGGTGACCGGTGCCACCTTAGCATTTACAAGCCACGCCGCAAGCACGCCGATCACTGTTTGCAGTACACGTAAAATCGCATATAGATAGCGGTTATCGTCCACATGCCATACGAGACAAATTACAAATATAATTGCCGCCACGCCGCAGAAATTAACGCACTTTGTCATCTGGGCAACAGTGATCGTGAGCAATACACCTACGCAAATCATAAGAAGCTCTGCAGTCAGCCGAAGGGCCGCATTCCCGATTAGCGGAAAAATTGCATCCTCCATTGCGATAAACAAAAGACCGACGCATAGCCCGACAAGGGTCGCACGGATACGGCGTACCCCAAACAATTTTGTTTTTTCCGCCTCTTCACGCATTTCAATAATTGCATAGACATACGCAAACCCGGGATGCGGCTCCAGGCTCGGCAGAAAAATCCGAATCAGCTGCCAAAGTAAAAAGGTTATACCAAGTGCTAAAATACTTTTCCATTTTCTAAGACCTATGGCTGGAATTTTCAAAACGCATCATCCCTTCCAACTGTTTCCTGCCAACACAAAAGCATGCACCGCCAGGCTTTAAAATAAGCCGTTACGAATTCGTAACGGCTTATCCTCTTTTTTGTATTAGCCCTTAATAGCAGCGGAAGCCATACCGGCGATGAACTGCTTCTGGGTAAACGCATATACGATAACAGTAGGTAACATAGCGATAATTGCCGATGCCATTAGAACATGCGTGTCACCACTGCCTTCAAGCTGTGTATTGAAGTTTGCCAGTGCTAATGTTAATGTACGCTTTTCGTTACTTGTAATGTAAATCAGCGGACCAAACAGGTTGTTCCAGTTAGCCCGGAATGTATTAAGTGCCAGCGTAGCAATCATAGGACGTGCCAGAGGCATATAAATTCTTGCCCAAATATAAAGTGGGTGTGCACCGTCAATCAAAGCCGCTTCATAAAGACCGGCCGGCAGACCCTTAAAGCATTGGCGCATCAAGAATATGTTCATTGCCGCACCGAAATAGTTACCGATAATGAGCGGAATATATGTATCGACTAAACCCATCTCACTCCAAATGATAAAGTAAGGGATGGACATAACTGTACCGGGCAGGAACATGGTACACAGTGCCCCGAAGAAGAGTACCTGCGAGCCCTTAAAATCATATCTTGCAAAACCAAAGCCGATAAACGTATTGGAAAGAATAACACCGATAATATTAAAGAATGTTATCACCACCGTATTCCACGTATACCGAAGAAAATCGAATTCCGTGAATACACGTGCGTAGTTATTCCAATTCCATTCGGCAAACCACTTCATATTGTAAACCGACAAACCGTTGGAAACAAGTGAAGCAGAAAACGCATATACGAAGGGGAAAAGCATAACTACAGAGCCGAGAATCAGTACCAAAAGGCCCCAAAGACTGTAGTCACGGCGTTTTGTAAAGAAATTCGGCTTTTTAATTTTTGTTAGTGTCGGAGCAGCGTTTGCTGCAATCGTATTATCACGCATCATAATGCACCCACTTCTTCTCATATTTCTTCTGCAACCATGTTACCAAAGCTACGAAGATAAAGCTTACCCAACCAAGGGAAGCGGCCTCACCAACCTGTGGATTCATGCCCCACATCAGGTTGTAAATCATGGAGTTAACAACATGCGTTTCCGCACCTGTCTGCTCTAACAGCAAATAGAAGGATTCAAAAACCTGTAGTGCACCGGAAATACCGATGATCATAAGGAAGAAAATCGTAGGTGTAAGAAGCGGAATTGTGATACGGAAGAACTTTTTCACGGAAGAGGCACCGTCGATATCGGCTGCTTCCATAACATCCGTGCTGATAGCCTGCAGACCCGCAATGAGATAGATGGTACCGCCACCGACACCCTGCCATATTGTCATAATTATAATGGCAATAATAACCTCAAACCAGTTACTACTATAGTTGAAACTGAAAGGCCCAAGGCCAAGGAAGCCCAGGATTACGTTCAGAGCGCCACCTTTCGGGTTATAAATACGTGCCCATACAAGGGATACTGCAACAGTAGGCGTAAGACCCGGTATGTAATAAATAATACGGAACGCCGAAAGCCCCTTAACCTTCTGGTTCAGAAGAACTGCAAGCACGCAAGCAAGCGAGATGTTTATGCTTTCCAGAATAAATGCGTAAACCCAAACATTTCGGAAAGCAATCCAGGTATCTCTTTCTGTGATTGTGTTCACGTAATTCCGGAGACCTACCCAACGAGGCGGGTTCATCATGTCGTACCTGGTAAACGAGAAGTAAATTGAGATGACAAGCGGCAGCATCGTAAACATTACTAACGAGAATACGTACGGTGATACAAACAGCCATCCCCAGCGCATGTGTTTCCTGGTCATTTCTGTATCAAAGCCTTTCTGTCCGATGATTCATTGTAAAGTACAGCCCCGGACAAGGCACATACTCCTTTTCTTGTGTGTTTTGTACAGCGCGGCACACACATTCCGCTCATTCTTTTTACATTTTAGGTGATTGCTTATGCACATTCACCATAAAAAGCATATTTATTATAGCATATGTATCCATAAAATGCAAGAAAATTTTGAAATTTTCTTGTAGAAATTTTACTAAAGCTTCGTCATGATGTGCAAAGCCATTGGCGAACCGGCGTGCATCCCTTGCCCCACAAGCGTTTGCGGCTTTTGGTAATTTTTTACAATAACTTTTGTTTTATTTTATAAACTGAAAAAAAGAAAAAAAATTCAGTTTATTCACTATGGCGGGCGAGGGTTTTCGGGGGGGGGTGTCCGACGCACTGAAACTGTCACAAGCACGGCACAACCTAAAGGGTGTGTCCTACAAAATTTGTATCCGGCATCATTTACCCAGACTAAAGAGGCGGACTACTTCATAAGAAGCAGTCCGCCTCAGACCGCTGACAAACTCGGTCTACCGTGAGCACAGAAAATTTTAGATCATATTGTAGGGACCGGCATCCTGACGGTCCGTATTCCAAACAAGATGTAAACCAGCCCCGAAACCATTAAATTTTCGGGGCTGGTACTCACTTTTCACGAAAATGAACTCTGCCGTACCCACGTACGCCGACGAATTCATTTTCGTGAAATATCCACGTCGTTTCTCAGCGTCTCCCCAGCTTGCTGACTTTGTTAGCAAGCTGGGGCGGACTGCTTCATAAGAAGCAGTCCGCCTTTTAAATACCTTATTCTTCGTCCTCGTCAAATTCATCCGTAAAGCAGTCACATTCCAGTTCAATCTCATGACCGCAGGCAGGACAGACAAAACGATCGTCATCCAAATCCAGCACATCGCCGTCCAGAAAAATTTCCTCGCCGCAGTTCGGACATGTGATATCCTCACAATCGAAATCGCAGCAACCGCAATCACAGCCGTCTTCCTCGTCGTCACCGTAGAGGTCCTCCTCCACATAGCCTAAATCTTCATCGATTTCGTCTACCTGTGCTTGCAGTTCTTCATAATCCTCTATAAGGCAAGCAAATTCTTCCGTAATTTCGCCTAACACTTCAATGATTTTGGCGAGAAGCTTTCCTTCGCCCTTCTCTGTGTCAATTTCCATACCTTCGCAAAGGCCCTTCAGATATGCTACCTTTTCTTCTAATGCTGCCATTTTCGTTCCTCCTTTTTTATTATGCACGTTCCATATATTCACCGGTACGTGTATCCACACGAATCATGTCGCCCTGGTCGATAAAGAGCGGAACATTGATCTGTGCACCCGTCTCCAGTGTTGCAGGCTTTGTGGCACCTGTGGCCGTGTCGCCCTTTACGCCGGGTTCTGTTTCCGTAACCTGCAGTTCAACAAAGTTCGGCGGCTCTACACCGAATACGTTGCCCTTAAAGGACAGAATTTTTACAAGCATATTTTCCTTTACAAAGCGAAGTGCATCGCCGAGCTGATCTGCATTGAGCGGCATCTGCTCATAGCTTTCCTGGTCCATAAAATAGTAAAGCTCGCCATCATTGTACAGATATTCCATATCCTTCCGTTCAATGTGTGCCTTGGGCATCTTGTCCGTAGGACGGAAGGTTTTTTCTACAACGCCGCCATTGATAACATTCTTCAGCTTCGTTCTTACGAAGGCTGCACCCTTACCCGGTTTTACGTGCTGGAATTCAACGATCTGATAAACGTTACCTTCCATTTCAAAAGTTACACCATTTCTAAAATCTCCTGCAGTGATCATCCTATGTTTTCATTCCTTTCGATTTTTATACTTTTATTGTATCGTATTTTCCAGAATTTTGCAAGAACTTTTTCGTTTTATTGCAAACATTTTTATTCTGCCGCCGCCACAAGGTCACGCATCGCGTACATTCCGGCAGGCTTGTCCAGCAGAAAAGCCGCCGCACGAATGGCTCCCACGGCAAAAATATCTCGGCTGCCGGCACTGTGCTTCACTTCGATTACTTCATCCTGTCCGGCAAAGAGCACCGTATGCTCCCCTACAATCGTACCGCCTCGCACAGCATGAATGCCAAGCTCCTGTTTGCCTCGGGGCCGCCGTACACTATGTCTGTCATAGACATACTCCTTTGTTGCCACTTCGCTTATGGCATCTGCGATGGCCATAGCCGTTCCACTGGGTGCATCCAACTTTCGATTGTGGTGCTTTTCAATAATTTCTATGTCATAGCCCTCGCCCAGCACCGCAGTAGCTTTCTTTACAAGCTCCGTAAGGAGACTGATGCCAAGGGACATGTTGGCAGAGAAAAACACAGGAATTTCCCTTGCCGCCGCTTCCAGAAGACTTTTATGTTCGTTTCCGAGACCTGTTGTACACACCACCACGGGGATTTTTTTCTCCATGGCGTAGGGTAACAAATCCAGAAGTGCCGCAGGGTTGGAAAAATCAATAATCACATCCCCGACGGTGGGAATGAGCCGCGGTTTTTCCACAATAGGAAAGTCACCGTACTGCTCCGTATAGACGTCTACGCCGGCACAGACGGAAAAATCCGGCATGGTAGCAAGCATACTTGCTACCGTTTTGCCCATTTTTCCGTTTGCACCGTTGATAATTACATTTATCATTGGCATTCTTCCTTTTTACGCTTTGATTTCCAGCCCCAGCTTCTCCAGCTCGCTGCGAAGTACCGCTTCGTTCTTTTCTTCCATTTCGCAAAGCGGCAGGCGAAGCTCACCCACATCGAAGCCCAAAAGATTCATTGCCGTTTTGATAGGAATGGGGTTTACTTCAATAAAGAGGGCTTTGATAAGATCGTACAGCTTCAGCTGTAATTCTCTGGCACCCTTGAAGTCTCCGGCAAAGCACCGTGCCGTAATATCATGTGTTTCTTTTGGCAGAATATTCGCCACCACAGAAATAACACCTACGCCGCCAAGGGACATCACCGGAACAATCATATCATCGTCACCGGAATAAATGGCAATCTTATCACCGCAAAGTGCGGCAATCTTCGCCACCTGAGAAATATTACCGCCTGCTTCCTTCACTGCTACGATATTGTCAATCTCCGAAAGCTTCAAAAGTGTTTCCGGCAACAGGTTTACGCCTGTTCGGGAGGGAACATTATACAAAATAACGGGAATGTCCACAGCCGAAGCAAGTGCAGTATAGTGCTGTACAAGCCCTTTCTGCGTCGCCTTATTGTAGTAAGGTGTTACGGAAAGCAGTGCGTCCGCACCTGCTTTCTGTGCCTCTTTGGAAAGATTTACACCGTGCTGTGTGTCATTGGAGCCGGCACCGGCAATAATGGGAATACGCCCCTTTGCCTTCTGCACTGCGTATTGAACCGCAGAAATATGTTCTGCATCGGGCATAGCCGCCGATTCGCCCGTTGTGCCGCAAACAATGATGGCATCTGTGCTGTTTGCAATATGAAATTCGATAAGCTCGCCCAGCTTATCAAAATTGATTTTTCCGTCCTTAAACGGTGTTACAATGGCAACGCCACTGCCTGTAAAAGGCAACTTTGTCATAATTACATGGCCTCGCTTTCTGGTTCTTAGTTATTATCAAATTCAATGAACTTCCGGGCAATCTGTACAGCGTTGGATGCCGCACCCTTGCGGATATTATCTGCTACTACCCAGAGGTTTACACCGCTTTCCACACTTTCGTCTCTGCGGATACGTCCCACAAAGGTTTCATCATGGCCTGTAGCGTTTATGGGCATGGGATACACCTTATTTTCCACATCGTCTTCCACCACAACGCCCGGAGCCTTCTTCAACACTTCCACCAATTCTTCCATCACAAAAGGCTTTTCCAGTTCAACATTGATCGACTCGCTATGGCTGTTGAAAACAGGTACACGCACCGTAGTAGCTGTTACCCGGAGTGTATCGTCGCCCAAAATCTTCCGCGTTTCCAGAATCATCTTCATTTCTTCTTTTGTGTAGCCATTTTCCAGGAATACATCGATATGAGGCAGGCAGTTTCCGGCAATCGGATAAGGGAACTTCTTCGGTGCTTCCCCTTTTATGCCGTTTTCTAGGTCATCCCAGCCGCCACGGCCTGCACCGGATACAGCCTGATAGGTAGAAAATACAATTCTCTTGATACCGTATGCATCATACAGCGGCTTTATAGCTACCATTGCCTGAATGGTGGAGCAGTTGGGGTTTGCAATAATCCCCTTATGCTTTTTAATCTCCTCCGGGTTGACTTCCGGCACTACGAGCGGTACGTCCGGGTCCATACGCCAAGCGCTGGAGTTATCAATGACCAGACAGCCTTTTTTTGCCGCAATCGGTGCAAATTTTTCGCTGGTGCTTCCGCCTGCAGAAAACAGGGCAATATCAAAACCCGCATCAAAGGAATTTTCTGTCAGTTCCTGTACCGTGTACTCTTCTCCCATAAAATTCAGCTTACTGCCTGCCGATTTCGCAGATGAGAATAAAGTATAGCTTTCTGCCGGCAGCTTATACTCCTCCAGAACCTTCAGAAAGGTTCTTCCTACCATTCCTGTGGCACCCACCACTGCAATTTTGTACTTTTTCATTGTCTTTCCTCCTAATTCAGTCTTTCTTTCTCTGTAGCGTTATTGGTGAATCTGAAGATTCCGCCGTCCGCATCCTGTGCATATACATAATCATCATATGTGTTAATCTGCACATATGTGCCTGTATCCATTTTAATCGTATAACGTCCCTTGTAATCTACTTTATACACTGCACCTTCCGCTTTGTCCAGTGCGATCAGACAGTCTCTCGTAAAGCCAAAGCTTTTCGCCACCAGACTCGAAATCACTGTCGGCGTTCCGCCTTCCAGGGGCAGTGTGCAGATGTTACCGGATTCGTTTAGGAAATAGAAGGTCTTGTCTCGCAGGCACAGGCGACTGTTTGCCCCCTGGTATACGCTGACCAATGTTTTGTCTTTTTCCAACTTATAGATGGCCGCACCGTCGGAAAAAAATGTGCCGCTCCCCGTAATATCGACAAGTTCTGCCGCACCGGGTGTAATCGCTACATGCTCCCGCGTTTCGATGCTCATTTCATATACCCGTCCGCCATCATTCAGATTGCGGTAGTATATGGCATTATTAAAAGCGGAAAAGCTATCGGTTACCGTATCCACAACCTTGATTTCCTCGCCGCTGGCAAGCTGTATTACATAGATCGCTCCGTCTTCGCCGATATAATAAACAGATTTCTCATAGGCAATCATATTTTTTGCCGGCTTATTTACAAGCAGTTCTTCCTCACCAAGTACATGGATGCCGGCGTTGTCGGAATAATAAAATTTCCCATTCGCAACCCCTGCGACAAAAGCTCCGTTTAACATATTGTCGTGGGTGCCGCCGCTAACAGGCATAAAGAACTTTTCCACAAGCTCTGCAAGGGTTTGGCCCTGCACACTCCGCAGACGGTATGCAAGCAGGATAGCCTGTTCTCTTGTTGTATTGGCAAGGGGATTGATGTTGCCGTTCTCATCACCCAGCATAACCGCAAACAGGTTAATGCACTTTACCGCATCCTTCGCCCAGTCGGCAATCATCGCCTCGTCCGGAAATGTGTTGGCAAATTCTGTAGGAAGTGCCAGGGACGGATTCGCCGCCACCAATGCATTTCGGAGCATGACGCACATTTCCTGTCTGGTCACAAGATTATTCGGTGAAAACTGGGTCGGGCTTTCTCCTTGCACAATACCCAGGCTTTGTGCCGCCGCTACGGAAGGGTTCTGTGTATCCGCAAAAACGGAAGGCACGGACGGCATTTCTTTTCCCGTCAGCTTGCACCAAAGAAGCATTGCCATTTCGCAAAATTCCTCCCGTGTAACCGGGTCCTGGTACGCACTCTGCAATCTTTCCGGCACGATACCTGCTTTCTGTGCTGCCGTAACCTCGGCCTGTGCCCAGCTGCTCGGGCTTGCCGCTACCGGCACAGAGAACAGCATAATGCCGGCCAGTGCCAATATCAGTACCTTTTTATACATGATTGTATTCCTCCTTAAAATTTGGACCATAGTCCTATATCTTATATATTATAACATATCTTATGTTATTTGACAACCACTTTTTTTATTTAATTTTGTGACCAGATAAAATCCACTTCAAAAAGTGCCGTATGTTCGGGATACAGTGTGTTAAAATGTGCCTGCACCCGGTTTAAAAATTCTTCGGTATAGCCGTTGTTTCTGCGGTAAATGTGTGCTATTACCCCATCGGCAACAGAAATACTTTCTATCCGTTCCAGATTCGGTGTATAGGTACCGTCCAGAATTTCACGTGCAAAAAAGTCCACCACCTGTTGGTTGTCCGCCCCCAGATGCACCTGCACCGGCTCTGCCACAACTACATATTTGCAAACAAAAAGATGATTGGGAATCCCGTCCCGCTTATCTACATGATTCGTACCCAACATAGTATGCATGGCGTTATCCTTTTCCGGCAGCATGGAATTTTTCAGCATATCATCGTTTAAGGTTTCCGAGCTTGCAAGAACATACACATAGCCGCCTTCAGCATCCGTCAGTGCATTCAGTCTGTCCCGGAGCTTTTGTACGCCCTCTGTTTCCATGGTCTTCGGAGCAAAGCGTACGCTGGAAAACACGTTACGGAGACTGTCCCCCGGTACGGGAACATAAATATAGGCAAAAGCCACGGACAATACCGTCGTGTATGCTATTAGTGCGGTACGGTTCCACTTAGGCAGAGAAGCAATACCGATGGCACCCAGCAGAAATATTTCCGGTGCAAACAGATACTGGTGGTGATAGCTCACCGTTTGAATCCGGGTGAACAAGAAAAACATAATCGGAATCTGGAACAGGAGAAACAGAGTAAGCTGACGATATTTTTTTCGCCGAAGCCCTAAAAGTCCCAGTGCATAAAATACCGTGGGCAAAAAGCCGTAATACCGGATAAAATATTTGATGTTCCACCAAAAATCCCCGAACATATAGGCTGAATACGCATCCGCCATGTTGTTGGTGAAAAGCCGCATGAGATAAGGGAAAAAGAAGACTGTCACCACCCCTAGCGTTGTTCCGCCGCAAATCAGCAGATTTTTCACCACCGGCCACAGGGGTACTTTTTTATTGAAAAGCCGGAAGAAAGCTCCGGACAATACCAGTGCCGCCATAGTGCCGACCAGAAAAAATAGATACCACCGTCTTGTAAATACCAGCACGACGGACAAAAGTCCGAGCACGATATCCTCCCAAATTGCCGAGCGGCGGAATGTTCCTTTATAAATTAAATACAGCCAGATCCCTACATAAATGAGCCCTGCCCCATCCAGATAGCCACGAAGTGCAGGACTTAAAAATGGTGTGAATAAAAACACCAGCGGCAAGCACTTAGGGTTAACTTCGTTTATGAGAAGGGAAAACAGGACGAAAAACGGTACTAGAAAAATATTGTAAATCAGGAATATGTACAGGGTAAACGTGCCACCCAAAAGTCGGTGCAGCGGTGCAAGAAACAGCGTGGGTAAAAGCGTATAGTCACTCTCCAGCATACTTTGGTACATTTCCGTAAAAAAGGCGGGAATATCTTCTGCCAGAAGCGTGCCGCAACGAAGTGTTTCCTTATAATAACCGGCGTAATCCCAGAAAGGAATGAAATTCTGAAAGTAGGTATACACCGCAAGAAACACATTCCCGAAAAGGACGCCCCACAGGATAAACTTTTTGCACCTTTGGTCCGGCTTTACGTCCCACAGCAAAAAACGGACGGCAATCAAAATCAAATTTGCCGCCGCCAGTGATACAGCCAGAGACGGCAAAAGCACCGCCAGGATTCCAAGCAGTGCAAAGGATAAAACCATATAGTACAGCAAATTAACTTTTTTGTTCCGTTCTCCGGTCGTCCGACCGTTATGTTGCATATTTTCCATTTCTTTTCCTGTCCGTCAAATAAAAAAGACGGGGCAGCCGTTTCCGTACAGCCCCGTCCCTCACATTCTATTCCCCCGCGATTGCCGTCGGGCAGCATAATTTCAACCTGCACGGCAGGTGGGTGGCATAGTCTCAGCTTACGGGTTACCCTCATACCGGCCTTACGGGCGGGGGGCCTACACACCACAGAGACGGTTTGCCTCCCTTTCATTTTAGTGTTGGCTAAAATAAATACCGAGGCTAACGAACACCGCAGGGATACGTTGGGGCGAATAAATTACGCCTCAGAATCCTCATCCTCAAAATCAAATTCTTCTTCCATGCGGCTTTTGAAGATTTCAAAAATCTTTTCCAGTTCTGCCTGATCTTCAATAGGCTCCAGAATATCCTCTTCGTCATTCGCAGGTACAATCCGCATGATCAGAACTGTGCCCTCTTCCGCATCCTCTTCTGCTTCCTCTGCCGGAATGCCTACCGCATAGCGTTTTTCATCTTCTTCGATAATATCCAGCACTTCAAAAGGCATTTCCTTTCCTTCATCATCAATCAGAATGATGACATTTTCTCTTTCTTCCTGCATTTTTTTGCTCCTTTCAATTCCGAAGGTTATCCAGATATCCCTGCAGAATAAACACTGCCGCAAGCATATCTACCTTTCCTTTTTTCTTGCGTACCTGACCCTCATCCAGCGTTCTGTGTGCCGCAACAGAAGAGAGTCTTTCATCCCACTCTATCACCGGCAACCCTGTCCGCTTTGTCAAAAGACCGGAAAACTTCCGTGTAATCTCTCCTCGTTCTCCCACGCTTCCGTTCATGTTACGGGGCATACCGATTACAAAGGCCTCTGCACCGTATTCTTCCGCAATCGCCGCGAGTCTATCCAATTGTTTTGTCCAGGTTTTTTCCGAAAGCGTGTCCACGGGCTGTGCCGTAAGTCCCAGTGCATCACTCACCGCAACACCGATTCGGCTGTCACCGTAATCAAGACCAATTATACGCAAATTACATCACCTTTTTTATTATACACATATTCCCATATAAAATCAAGTCTTTTTTCACAAAAAGCGATCCCCTATTATTCAAAGGCTTGACAAGTTTGGCTTTTTGTTGTATAGTGTAGGTAAAGAAAGGAAGATTTGTATGCGTATTGCTATTTTCAGTGACAGCCACGGACGAATGCATAATTGCCTTCGTGCCATGGAGGAGGTCGGTCCCATAGACCATATCATTCACCTGGGAGACACCGCACGGGATGCAGAGGATTTAGGTGCAGTCTATTCGCATATTCCTATCACCTATGTATGCGGTAACAATGAATTTTGTGCCGGTATGGATACGGAAAAATGGATAGAGCTTGGCGGTTTACGTCTCTTTATCTGTCATGGGCATTCCCGCAGTGTGAAGACAGGTCTTCGGGAACTGCTTCACGCCGCAAAGGGGGCTGACCTTGTTCTGTTCGGTCATACCCACGAAGCCTTTTCAGAGAAAGTGGAGGGCGTGGCATTCTTTAATCCCGGCAGTATTTCTCTGCCCGCCAGCGGCAAGCCTTCCTTTGGCATCCTGACAATCGAAAACGGTGACTGGACGGCTGTACATAAGCTACTGGACTGAATCGGCAGCATTTCCGGTAAAAACAAACACAAATGCTGTATTTTGCACCCCTGCGGATATGCTCCGTTGCCCTGTTCTTATGGCGGCAGGTATGAAGGATTCCTGCTGTACTCCGCAGAACACTGTAGGCCTTTTTAATTTGCTTGCCTGCGAAAAACGGCTGGAGCTATATCATACCCACGGGCACGTGGATATTGCCGCTTTCGAGGATGCTTCGTATCTGTTTTATATCGATAAAGCTCGCCATTAAAATAGACGAAAGGATTGTTGTAAAATGAAAATTGTGATGCTTGACAGAATGGGAACAGATTTTTCCCTTGAGAAAAAGGTATTCCGGGATGCCGGTGCCACCTTTCTTGTCACCTACTTCCGAAATGCAGATGAACTGAGAGACATCGTGCGAGATGCGGATATTCTTATGTTCAATGATGCCCATATCACGGCAGAAATTATTGCCGCTTTAGACAAATGCAAAATGATTATCCGCTATGGCATCGGCTATGATAACGTGGACCTGGAGGCGGCCGGCAGGAAGGGGATTTTCGTCTGCAATGCACCCTCCTACGGCACCTATGACGTAGCCGAGCATACCATGGCTCTGCTCCTCTCTGTCTGCAAGCATATCCCGCTGGCAGACAAATGTGCCCGTACAGGTCAATGGAACGCAGACCGTGTGGGTAAGGCACGTCGTTTGTGCGGTAAAACGCTGGGGCTCGTGGGGTTTGGTCGCATTGCCCATATGGTTGCAACCCGTGCCCGTGCCTTTGAAATGGAAATTCTGATCTATGACCCGTATGTAGATTCGTCTGATGCGGCGGCTATGGGTGTTACGGCGGTGGACTTCCCCACGCTTTTGGAACGTGCCGACTATGTATCTCTCCATTCTCCGCTGAATGCGGAAACCCACCACATGATGGGTATGCCACAGTTTAAGCTGATGAAGAAGGACGCGGTGCTCATCAACACCGGGCGGGGCGGTCTCATCAATGAAAACGAAATGATTTTTGCTCTTTTATCCGGTGAAATTGCCGGTGCAGCATTAGACGTATTTGAAACAGAACCCCTGCCTGCTTCCAGCAAGCTCCTGCAAATGGAAAATGTGGTGCTCTCGCCCCATGTGGCATGGAATTCCTACGAAGGAACCCACGATTTACATGTCGAAGTTACGGAAAACGTTCTCCGCGTTTTACGTGGCGAAACCCCGATCAATATAGTAAACCGGAAGTTTTTAAGGTCTGTATATTAAACCCCGGGCCGTAAAAGCCTATTCCGCATACTTTACAGCAAAGGTTTTTTCAGAATAGATAGAAAAAACCTTTGCTTTTTTTTCACTTTTATGATATACTGATTTTGTAAGTATAATTTTGAAAGGAGATTTCTCTATGAAGCTTATTCTGGCAATTTTGCACAGTGAGGATGGCAACAAGGTTCTCGGTACCTTAAACGACGCAGGTTTCAGCGTCACCAAGCTTGCTACAACCGGTGGTTTTCTCCGTGCAGGAAACATTACGCTTATTGTCGGTACGGAAGAAGAGCGGGTAGAGGAAGCCATTTCTATTTTTAAAGAAAGGTGCCGCACCCGTAAACACATCATGACGACGCCGATTTCTGCCGGCATGGCCGGGATGTACACACCCCAACCCATCGAAGTGGAAGTGGGCGGTGCAACTATTTTTGTTTTGGATGTGGACAGGTTTGAAAAGGTTTGAAGCTATACGGTAAAGACGCACTGGTTACATACTTTAAAACAGCACTCCGAAAGCATACGTTAGGTCATCTGTATATTTTCGAGGGTGCTGTTGGTATGGGCAAAAAAACTTTGTGCCGGTATTTGGCAGAAATGTTACTGTGCGAACGAACGGATGCCCCCTGCGGTCAATGCGGAAGCTGTATCAAGACCAAGAGCGGCAACCACCCGGATATTATTTATGTAGAAACGGACGAGGCAAAGCCTTTCAATGTAGAAAAGGCACGTGCACTGGTGGCGGAAATGTATGTCAGGCCCTTTCTGGCGGAACGGAAAATTTATATTCTTCCTGCCGGGGAGACGCTTTCCCCCGCGGTGCAGAACACCCTTCTGAAGGCGTTTGAAGAGCCGCCGCCCTATGTTACGATTTTTCTTACCGTAACGAATCGGGACGCTCTTTTGAAAACTGTTCTTTCCCGTGCGATTATTTTACCGTTACCCGGCTGTACCGCAACGGAGCTGGAAACGTATATACGGGATACCTTTCCGCATTGTGCCTCGGATGCCGCCTTCCTGGCAGGCAGTGCCGGCGGCAGTATCGGCAAGGCCGGACAGCTTGCACAGGACGAAAACTTTCTCTCTATGCGGCGTGCACTTTTTGCCGTGTTGCCTCGTCTTGCCTCCTCCCGGTCCGGCATCTACGCCGTCCGTAAATGCTTTGAAGAAAACAAGGACGCACTACCGCTTCTCCTTTCCTTCTTCTGTGCATGGATGCGAGATTGCGTGTACGTGCAGCTTTCAGATGAATCTGCACTGATAAACCGGGATATGCAAGCAGAGATTTCTGAATTTGCTTTTTCCGTGCCGCCCAAAGCAGCCATACGCTGTCACGATGCGGCCACATCCCTTGCCTCCACCATTGGCAAGGGGTCCAACTTCACAGTTTGGATTACAGATTTTTTAACAGAGTGTTGGAGGTATTGTCATGATACGGATAGTAGGTGTTAAGTTTAAGGAAAACGGTAAAGTATATCATTTCGACCCTGCCGGACTTCCACTGGAAACAGGTATGGATGTTATCGTAGAAACGGCACGGGGTCTTGAATTCGGACAAATTACAACCCCCATTACCGATATACCGGACGAAGACCTTGTTTCACCACTGAAAAAGGTGATCCGGATTGCTACCGCCATTGATAAACGGCAGGTAGAATCCAACCGTCGCAAGGAGAAGGAGGCCTTCGAGGTTTGTCTCCAGAAAATTGAAAAGCACAAGCTGGAAATGAAGCTGATCCATGTGGAATATTCTTTTGATGCCAACAAAATTCTCTTTTATTTCACTGCCAACGGCCGTGTGGACTTCCGTGAGCTTGTGAAGGACCTCGCCAGCGT
This sequence comes from Oscillospiraceae bacterium, assembly GCA_015068765.1. GTDB lineage: Bacteria > Bacillota > Clostridia > UMGS1883 > UMGS1540 > SIG447. The sequence continues at coordinate 13,218 of SVJY01000017.1, read as the reverse complement.
TTTCCGCACCCGGATAGAGCTTCGGCAAATCGGTGTGCGTGACGAAGCAAAAATGATGGGTGGCCTATGCGTTTGCGGCCGTCCGCTTTGTTGCTCTACTTTTTTGAGTGATTTCCAGCCCGTTTCCATTAAAATGGCGAAGGAGCAGGGGTTATCCTTAAATCCCACAAAAATTTCCGGCACCTGCGGCAGACTGATGTGCTGTCTGAAATACGAGCAGGATTGCTACGAGGAGCTGCACAAATGTACCCCCAGTGTAGGTGCCTTAGTAAAAACCCCTCGCGGAAACGGCACCGTTGTGCAGGTTGCCCTTCTTTCCGGCCGTCTGAAGGTACGCCTTGACGGTACGGAGGATGGCGTGATTGCAGACTTTTCCAAAGACGAGGTCAAACTTCTCCGCCGGGGGCATCGACAGGACAAGGAAAAGCTGGACGAAAAGGATATGGCGGAGCTTAAAAAGCTGGAAGAATAGAGAGGTTTTTATATATGGAAAAAATTATTATTGCCGTGGACAGTTCCTGTGATATCTCTAAAGCATTCCTTGCAGAAAACGAGATTCCCGTTATTCCCTATCACATCAGCTTCGGCGATGAGGACTTTATTGACGGCGTGACTATTTCCCGTGATGCACTGTATAAAAAAGTAGAAGAAACCGGACTTATGCCGAAAACCGCCGCCATTCCCCCGGCCGTTTTTTCTGATTTCTTTGCAGAGCTTTTGACAAAGGGCGATGCGGTTGTCTACCTTTCTTTGGGTTCCCGTTTTTCTTCCGCCTGTCAGAATGCGACGCTTGCCGCCGGCGAACTGGAAAACGTGTTCGTGGTGGATACAAATTCTTTGTCTGCAGGCGAGGCACTCGTTTTACTCCATGCCATTGCACTTCGCAAAGACGGCAAAACCGCAGCAGAAATCGCAGAAGATTGTCGGGAGTACGCAAGCCGGTGCGATGTCAGCTTTGTGCTGGATCAGCTCACATATATCCATAAGGGCGGCCGGTGCAGTGGCGTTGCGGCACTGGGTGCAAATCTCCTCGGCATCAAGCCCTGCCTGGGTATTTCGGACGGTGCCCTGCGTGTAGAGAAAAAATATAGGGGGAAGCTGAAGGTTGTTGTTTCTAAATATATTCAGGAGCGGCTGGAAGGTGTATCCGTCGAACCCGATTATGTATTCTTAACGGATGCCGGTGTAGAACCGGAGGTGCGGGAAGCCGCCTATGCTGCACTGGAAGAAATGGGAATCTTCAAAGAAATTTACAAAACGGATGCAGGTTGCGTAATTTCCTCTCACTGCGGTCCGGGCACTTTGGGCATCCTGTTTGTGCGAAAGTAAAATAGTTTATTTACAAAGGAGGTGATGGCATTGTACTTAAAACAGCTGGACTTGTACGGTTTTAAATCTTTCATGGACAAGCTGTCTGTTTCTTTTGACTATGCCATCACAGCCATCGTAGGTCCAAACGGTAGCGGTAAAAGTAATATTACGGATGCCATTCGCTGGGTCTTAGGGGAGCAGAGCGTAAAATCTCTCCGGGGTAGCCGTATGGAAGATGTTATCTTTGCCGGTACCGCCAAGCATAAACCCGTTAGTTTTGCTGAGGTTTCTCTTGTCCTCGACAATACTGCCGGGCTTTTTTCAAGTCCGTATACGGAAATCACGGTCACCCGCCGGGTCTACCGTAGCGGTGACAGCGAATACTTTATCAATAAAGCCCCCTGCCGTCTTAAGGACATCCATGAGCTTTTTATGGATACAGGTCTTGGGCGGGACGGATATTCCATTATCAGCCAGGGGCAAATTGACTCCATTCTATCCCAAAAATCCGAAGATCGACGCCAGATTTTTGAAGAGGCGGCCGGTATCTCTAAGTACAAATATAAAAAGAACGAGGCCATGCGAAAGCTTGCAACTACGGAAGATAATCTGGCTCGTGTCCGGGATATACAGGGTGAACTGGCAAGCCGGCTCGGTCCCCTGGAAACCCAGTCACGTAAGGCACGGGAATATCTGGATTTATATGAAAAACTGAAAACACTGGAAATAAACCTCTCCATTCTCAATATTACATCCTTGCAGGAAGCAAAGAAATCCACAGGCGTTTTGTATGAAAATCTTATGCGGGAGCTGGAAGCGGCCACCGCCCGTCTGGAGGCTCTAAAGACGGAGGAAGCGTCTCTTTACAGTGAAATCCGAGATCGGGATGCAGAGATTGATACGGTCCGTTCCCGTTTACACAGTGCGGACCTTTCTGTAAAGGGCTGGGAAGGGGAAAATGCACTTCTTCTCCAACGTATGGAAACAGAGCAGGAAGCCGCCAAGGGCTACAGTGCAGATATCGCCGCCATGGAAGCGGAAATTTTGCAGTTTGAGGAAGACGCCCGGAACGCGGAGCTGTCTATCGAGGCGTGCCGCACGGCGGTTACCGACGCGGAAAAGGCCGTGGATGTCGGCCGGGCTAAGCTTGAGGAGATTGCCGGCAGTATCCGCACCCAGACAGAGCTTTGCGAAAGTCTCGCCATGGCCGCCACACAGCTTCTGACGCAGGCAGACGAAACCGCGAAGCATATTGCTTCCCTTTCCGACTCTGATTTACATACGCGTATCGAAACGCTCACCGAGGAAATTACACAGGCAGAAAAAGGCCTCGCGGACAGTCTTGCGGAGACCGAGCGATTGACCGAAGAGTGCGAAGCCGCTAAAGCCGCCGCCGAGGAAGCTGCCGCGGCGTTTCGGAAGCTGGCGGAGGAACGACCCCGGGTACAATCCAGTCTGCAAGAGCAGAAAAATATCTATAATGAGACCATGCGGAGCTATAACCAAAAGCTATCCCGCAAAAATGCACTTTCCGATATGGAACAGAACATGGAAGGCTACGGCAGAGGTGTCCGTGCCGTTATGGGTGCACGGCTTTCGGGCGACATTCGTGGTGTCCTCTCCCAGCTGATTCATGTAGCACCCGACCTTGTGACCGCTATAGAAACGGCACTGGGCGGTGCACTGCAGAATATCGTTGTCGGCAGTGAGGAGGATGCCAAAGCCGCCATTGAATACTTAAAGCGTACCCGGGAAGGACGTGCTACCTTCTTGCCCATTTCTGCCATTCGCGGAAAACGGCTTGAAAACGATAGCCGTGTCGCCACTTCCCCCGGCTATCTCGGTCTCGCCTGCGACCTTGTGGAAACCGATGCAGAATACCGGGATATTATTCTGCACCTTTTAGGCACCACAGTGGTTATGGATACAATGGACAATGCTATTCGTGCCGCAAGGAAATTTTCCTACCAGTTTAAAATTGTTACCAAGGAAGGCGAAGTCCTCATGCGTGGCGGCTCCATGTCCGGCGGAAGCCGGGGCAATACGTCCAGTCTTCTGGGGCGTGGCGAAGAAATCGCCGCTCTCACGAAAGAATGTGCGACGCTTTCTGCCAAAATGCAAAAGATAGAAGACGACATTGACGAGAAAAATGACCGCATCGCAGACATCACAGAGGAAATGGAAGCACTCCGCAACCGCCACGCCAAAGAAAAGGCGGCACTGATGCAGGGCGAGGGTGCAATTCGCCTGTGCCATACCAAATGTGAAAATGAGGAACAGCATATAAAAAGACTGCGGATGGAGCTGGAAAGTGCCCATGCCCAGATAGAGAACGCAGATCGGGAACGGGAACGTCTTGCAGATATGGAATTGGATTTACGCACCCGTCACAGTGACGCCAACAGCCACACAGAAGAAGCCAGAGTACTGCTCTACCGGTACATGGAAGAGCAAAGCCGGCGACGGGATACTTTGACAGAACTGCAGGTTGCAGTAAACTCCGCCGAAAAAGATTTAACTGCTGCAAACACCGGTCGGGAACAGATTCTCCTGTCCATACAAAAAAAACGCGGCGATATTCTGGAAAAGGAACAGCAACGTACACTCGCACTTCGTAATGCCGAGGATCTTCGCCTTCGTCACCAGAACCGGCAGATTGATATTGAGGAAGCGAAAAAGCAAGCACTTACCATGCAGGAAAACCTGGACAAAATGCTTACAGAAAAGGATTCTGCCGCCGCCCGTACTGCAAAAATGCGTGTGGATGTTCAGACCCAGACCGAAACGGTATTCGCACTGCAGGGTGAAAAGGATCGCCTGGAGACGAAGGCGGAAAAGGTGCAAAACGAACTGGATGATACAATCACGCATCTGTGGGATGCTTATGAGCTGACCTTTTCGGCCGCTGAAATCTATCGGAAGGATATTGGTCCCCTAGGACCTGCCAAAGCGGAAGCCGCACAGCTTCGTCGGCAAATCCGTGCCCTGGGTAGCGTAAACGTGGATGCTGTGGCAGAGTATGCCGAGGTCCGCCAGCGTCACGACTTCCTGCTTACGCAGATTGCGGATTTGGAGAAGGCCATGGCAGAGCTGCAAAAAATCATTACCGACATGACACGGGTGATGACCGAAACCTTCTCAAAGCGTTTCGCCGAAATTGCAGAACACTTCAAGGATACCTTCCACGCCCTCTTTGGCGGCGGTACCGGAAAGCTTTCCCTACAGGACCCTGACAATATTTTGGAAAGCGGTATCGAAATTGATGTACAGCCCCCGGGGAAAAAGCTACAAAGCCTGTCTCTTTTATCCGGCGGCGAAAAAGCACTTACGGCCATTGCCATTTTGTTTTCCGTTTTGCGTGTTCGTCCTGCTCCCTTCTGTATTCTGGACGAAATTGAGTCAGCACTGGACGACCACAACATTGACCGTTTTGCCGCTTATTTGCGTAATTATGCCGATACGCAGTTTATCATTGTAACCCATCGCCGTGGTACCATGGAGGCCGCCGACGTCCTCTATGGCGTTACCATGCAGGAAAAAGGCGTTTCTAAGCTTCTTACCATGCAGCTTGATGACATCCGAAAGGAATCGTAAGGAAGGATTATACTTTGACTATTATTGAATTTTTTGATTTTATACCTATTCATAATGCACTGAGTACCCTTCTGCTCGCTCCCAAAAACCTGGTGCTTTGCGGAACGAATACCATGGAAATGTATGCGTTCCGCCACAGATTGCAGAAAATTATCGCCGCTCGCGGACTTCCTACAAAGGTGAAGGTAGTACACGTTGGCATAAAAGCCTATCCCACCCTCATCCAAAGGCTCGAAGCCTTAATTAAAGTGCATCGGGATTGTGTCTTTGACCTAACCGGCGGACAAACGGAAATTTTTGTTGCCATGGGTGCCCTTTCGGAAAAACACGGTATTCCGATGCATACGCTTGATCCCGCCCACGGCACAATCTCGCCCCTTACAAATGCGTCGCACTACCCACAGCCGCATCCCGCCCATCTTTCCATTTCGGAAAATATCACGCTATTCGGCGGTGCCGTTTCGGAAGCCTTTGCCCCTCCCTCTTCTTCGGATTTTTGGCAGGATGTTCTGTCTGTCTGGTCGGTATGCAAACGAAACTGCTACGGATGGAATACAGCACTCAGTACCCTGCATGCGTTTTGTCCGCCGGGAAGCTTCTATGTGGAACTACGGATGCAGGAGGCCACCCGAAAGCTTCCGCCACAGAAAAAGGGCGTGTTACGGCAGACCATTCGTGCCCTGCAGCAGGCAGGTGTGCTTACCTTATATCAGGAAAAGGGGGATTATATTTCCTTTCGTTACAAAAGCCCAGCCGTCCGGCATGCCCTTTCCAAAGAGGGTGCTGTTTTGGAGCTTTACACCTATTATGCCGCATACGTACTGCAAAACCGAAGAAAAAATATTTTTACGGACGCGGGCATCGGCGTTGTAATTGACTGGGAGTCCCGTCCCGCCTCGTCTGTAAAGGACGATGTCAAAAATGAAATCGATCTGTTCTTGATGCAGGGTACCGTTCCCGTATTTGTATCTTGCAAGAACGGTTTTGTGGATACGGATGAGCTGTATAAGCTGTCCGTTGTAGCAACCCGTTTCGGCGGTCCCTATGCAAAAAAAGCACTTGTGCTTACGCAGGCTACGCCGGATTTGTCCTTCTTTAAACGGGCGAAGGAGCTTGGTATTAAGGTCATTCAAAACGCCCATAACCTCTCCCCTGCCATGTTTGCGGAAAAGCTTGCGGATTGTGCTGTTAAATAGTCTTTATGACCATGTTTTTTCAGAACTTATAAACGGAATTTATGACAAAAATATGGCTACCCCGTTTTTAGCGGAGCAGCCATATTTTTTATTCTATAATTGATAGTTCTTAGTACATGCCGCCCATGCCGCCACCCATGCCGGGTGCTGCTACGGGAGCTTCCTTTTCAGGCTTATCTGCAACAACGCTTTCAGTGGTCAGAACCATTGCCGCAACGCTTGCCGCGTTCTGCAGTGCACTTCTGGAAACCTTTGCCGGATCAACGATACCGGATTCAATCATGCTGACGTATTCGCCCTTCAGTGCATTATAGCCAATGCCTTTCTGGCTTGCCTTTACCTTGTCAACGATAACAGAGCCTTCAAGGCCTGCATTGAAAGCAATCTGCCGTACAGGTGCTTCCAGAGCCTTCAGAACAATCGTCGCGCCGGTCTTTTCGTCACCTTCCAATGTTTCGATAAGCTTTGCAACATCGTCAATAGCATCTACGAATACAGTACCACCACCGGCGATAATGCCTTCTTCTACTGCCGCGCGGGTTGCTGCCAGAGCATCTTCCACACGGAGCTTCTTTTCCTTCATTTCTGTTTCTGTTGCGGCACCAACCTTGATAACCGCTACGCCGCCTGCAATCTTAGCCAGTCTTTCCTGCAGTTTTTCACGGTCGAAATCAGAAGTGGTTTCTTCAATCTGCATTTTAATCTGGGAAACTCTGTCACGGATAGCAGCCTGGTCACCGGCACCGTCGATAATGATGGTGTTTTCCTTCTGTACCTTAATCTGACGGGCAGTACCCAGCATTTCAAGGGAAGCTTCCTTAAGGTCAAGACCAACTTCTTCGGAAATCACCTGACCGCCTGTTAAAATGGCGATGTCTTCCAGCATAGCCTTTCTTCTGTCACCAAAGCCGGGAGCCTTTACGGCAACGCAGGTAAAGGTGCCGCGGAGCTTATTCACAATCAGCGTGGAAAGGGCTTCGCCTTCCAGGTCTTCTGCAATAATGAGAAGCTTCTTGCCTGCCTGCACAATCTGTTCCAAAACGGGCAGAATTTCCTGTACGCTGGAAATCTTTTTATCAGTAATCAGAATGAGTGCATCATCCAGAACTGCTTCCATTTTTTCTGTATCGGTTACCATGTAGGGTGTGATATAGCCGCGGTCAAACTGCATACCCTCTACAACTTCGCTGTAGGTCTCTGCCGTCTTGGATTCCTCAACAGTGATAACGCCGTCGCCGGATACTTTTTCCATAGCGTCTGCAATCAGCTCGCCAACGGAATCATCTGCAGCAGAAATTGCGGCTACACGTGCGATATCGTCCTTACCCTTTACCTTTTCGCTTGCACTTTCAATGTATTTTACAGCCGTATCCACAGCCTTCTGGATGCCCTTGCGAACGATCATGGGATTTGCACCGGCAGCAACATTTTTCATGCCTTCCTGAATGAGAGCCTGTGCAAGCAGTGTTGCGGTTGTGGTACCGTCACCGGCGATGTCGTTTGTCTTGGTGGCAACTTCCTTAACAAGCTGTGCACCCATGTTTTCAAAGGGATCTTCCAATTCTACTTCTTTTGCGATGGTAACACCATCATTGGTAATCAGCGGTGCACCGAATTTTTTGTCAAGCACTACGTTTCTGCCCTTAGGACCGAGTGTAACCTTAACAACATCCGCCAGCTGGTCAATGCCACGGCCTAAGGCACGTCTGGCTTCTTCGCCAAATAAAATATCTTTTGCCATAATACTGTTCCTCCTTTAATTAGTCAACCTTTGCCAGAATATCGCTTTGACGGAGAATGATGAATTCCTCGCCGTCTACCTTTACTTCCGTGCCGGCATATTTGGACATAATAACCTTGTCCCCAACCTTCACTTCCATAACGATTTCTTTGCCGTCTACAACGCCGCCGGGACCTACTGCAATAATTTCTGCCATCTGCGGCTTTTCCTTAGCGGCGCCGGGCAATACAATGCCGCTTTTTGTCGTTTCTTCGCTTTCGAGCATCTTAATGACAACTCTGTCAGCCAACGGTTTAATGGTCATAACAATAACCTCCTGTTTGTTTTTTAAATTTTAGCACTCTCACCCCCGGAGTGCTAATACTGATAAGTTTACCACATTTTTGCAGTTATTCAACAGGCATATATTTACGTTTTTTTGAAAAAAATATATATTTTCTTCCATTTTCTCCTGTTTTCTCTATTTTTCTTAAAATTTCATTTTTTTGAAATTTTTTTCCTTTTTCTACTTTGAAGAATTGCATTTTGCTTGCCGTTGTGATATACTAAATAGAAATAAATCTGTATCGGAGGTTTTCTTATGAACGAAGATGTTAAAAAGGTAGCTCTCAGAATCCGAGAACTGCGTGAAATTGAAGGCACATCCACCCACGAAATGGCATCTATCTTTAAAATTCCGCACGAAACGTATCTGGAATATGAGAGTGGCATCTCCGATATGCCGATCAGTTTTTTGTCGGATGCCGCCACTCATTTTGGCATTCAGGTATACGAGCTTCTTTCCGGTAACAATGCAAAGCTCCGCATTTATCAGGTCGTCCGTGGCGGCAAAGGGCTGAACATCGAACGTAGCAAGCAATATGATTACCAGCATCTGGCGTACAATTTTGCCGGCAATAAGGTTCTGCCTCTGCTGGTAACCGTAGACCCGCAGAAGGAAGAAGAAAAGCCCCATACCAATATTCATAAAGGACAGGAATTTGACTATGTTTTGGAAGGAAAAATTCTGATTACCATCGGTGGAAAAGAGGAGATTCTGGAAGCCGGAGATTCTGTTTACTACGATTCCTCCTACCCCCACGGCATGATTGCCATCGGTGATACCCCTGCAAAGCTTTTAACACTGGTGATTTAAAGTCTGAAGGATACATCCTCCTTTTGGGAGGAAGCATATGATAAGGAGAAAACCAATGTATATTGCCATTGCAAAATATCATCTTTTAGTAAAGACGCCCTATTCGGAAAAATATGATTTGGTGCAGAAATTCCGGGGAATAGATCTCACCCATGGCACCTTCAATGACCCGGTTGATTTTATGGAGGCCGGGCTCATCCGTCGGGATAAATGGGATTGTTTCCACCTGGATATTCCTTTTGCTATTTCCAATGACGAAGCGGTTCCCTGTATTATAAATGACACCTGGATCGGTGCAGGTCACGGGCACCCCTGCTGTGTTGCACTGTATGCCCCTCGCCACGATAAAACCATTGCCGATGTGGGTTCCGTATGGAAGGATGATGCCGGTGTTACTTTTACCCTTCTCCATGTTGCCACCGAAGACCATCTTGTTTTTGTTTCTGAAAATATCGGCACACTGTGTGACTACAAATTCGTAATGCAGATTTCAGGCAAGCTTACCTACGTTTCCGACGGTGCCAACACCGCCCCGATTCCGGCAGGAGAAGAACAGAGTACCGTTTATCTGACCCGTGCCTACAAGTTCACCAAAAAACGTGTTATTATAATCAAAGACGGCAAGGAACGGATTCTTTACGGCAGTGCGGAATGCGATTCTGCCCGAATCGAAGAAGAATACGAACTCCGAAATCCGGCCACCGTGGCACCGGCACTGACGGCAGCCCGCCCCAGCGGCGGCTTTACTGACCAGCCTGACCTGGGCGACTTTGGTGAGACCATGCTGATTCACCGTATGCGGTACCATATTTTACCGGACGGCACAGTTCTTTGCGACTTTGAACACGAAAAAACCATGGATATCCGCTTTGATCGCTGGCTTGGTGCCATGTATCAGGAAAAATTAGACGTATTCGGTGGTGCCATTCATCGCCGCATTCCGAAAACACTGCCGCTTACACTCTCTGACGGAACGTTTGATTTTAACACGCCTGTTTCTCTGGAAAAAGGCATCTATCCCGAAAGTGATCCGCTGATCACAAAAGAATTCTGGGCGACACCTGCTTCTCCTCCCGACCGAGTAGTGGATTATTTCAGAGATAAAGAAGGGCATGATCGTCTCGGGTTCGCCTGTGGCTATCTTCCCCTTTATGACGGTGTGCCCGAAAAGCGATTAAAACATCTTACCCACACGGGCTACTTTAAAAACACACGTAAAGTTTATCCTACCTTTATGAATGGTGATCTTTCCAGTGTGCGGGGCATTGCCTACAAGAAGTATTTTAAGCAGAATGCGGACCGTGCTTCCTTCTATTCCATTACCTTTGAAGGAAAAACGTATGTTTATGCGGACTTCATCGAAGAGAGAGCGTTGGAAATCCCGGCCTGCGGCAGAGTTACGCTGTATGAAAAGAGCGAAGACGTTTCTTACGAGGTCAAGAACAATACAATCTTTGTGAAAGGTGCAAACGGATACGCTGTATTCATTTGTGACGTAAGGTAAACGATTATGCAGGTTTCCATTCATAACCACATCGTCAACTTCCGCACACCCTTTTCCAAAGACTTTGATCTGATTCAGAAATATCGGGGTGCATGTGAAGCAAGTCTTCCCTATAATAACACAGTAGATATTGTAGAAACGGGTCTTATGCAAAAGGACAAGTGGGATTTCTGGCACATTGATATTCCCTTTTCCATTTCTACCGACGAAGCCCCGGCTCTGACGGTCAATAACGAACATATCGGTGCAAATCATGGGCAGCCCGGCGGTATTCTTTTGTATCTTCCCGGACACGATAAAACCCTTGCCGATATCGGCTCTCTCTGGAAGGATACAGAAGGGACTGTTTTCACCCTTTTTTATGTATTCGGCCCGTCGGTTGCTTTTGTCTCCGAAAACATCGGCCCTTCCGAAACCGACTACCATTTTAAGGACCATATTGCCGGGCAGCTGCTCCATTTCAAAGATGCCGTACATACGGATACGGTTGTCCCCGGAAAAGAAGTTGGTGTGAAATGGATTGAGCCTGTAAACCGCCATACCAAGCGGCAGATTGTTGCCTACACAAACGGCCTGCCAAAAGTAATTACCCAAGGTGCAATCTGTGATTACGCCGAAATTCACGAGGAATATGATGTTGTAAACCCCGCTTCCATGGTTCGGGCACTGCACGAAAACCGTCCGGCAGGCGGTTATACTTCCATTCCGCAGGCGATGGGCGATGCCATGCTACGCTGTCGGTATATCTACCGCATTGAAGGCGACGGCACAACCGTTATTGATTTTTCCTATGAAAAATTGCAGGACGTTCGTTTTCAGGTAGCCATGGGTGCTATGTTCCAAGAAAAAATAAACACCTTTGGCGGCGGAATTTACCGCTGTATTCCCAAAACATTGCCGCTTGATACATCGGAAGGTACATTTGATTTTTCTAGGCCCCTGTCAACTGCCCCGGGCCCGTTTCCGAAGGAAAAATTTGTTAGTGCCGAATATTGGAAAAACCCGGCTTCTCCACCTGACAGAATTCTGGATATCTTTCGTGATGCCGAAGGGCATGACCGCATGAGCTTTGTCTGCGGCTATCTTCCCGTTTATGACGGTGTACCGAAAAAGCGTATCCCCCAGCTGGATGTCGCCGTACATGTCGTCCGTACCCGGAAGGCCTATCCCTTCTTTATGCGTGGCGATCTCTCGGCTATGCACGGTATCGCTTACAAAAAGTATTTTATGCCCGAGAGGGATAATGCTTTTATGTATACCATTCCTGCGGAGGGTAAAACCTATATATACATGGATTTCTTTACAAATGCTACGCTTACGGCCCCTTTAGAGGGTAACGTGCGTCTTTATGAAAAAAGCGAAGATATTACATACGAAGTAAAAGATGGCATCCTTTCTGCCTCCGGCAAAAAGGGTTATGCCGTATTTATCTGCGAATAGGAGGTTTTCATTTTGGATATCAGACACGATTTACACATGCACACTTCACTTTCCCGTTGTGGCGAGGATTGGGCAACGCCGGAAACATATATAGATATTGCTAGGGAGAACGGGCTATCCCTCATCGGCTTTGCCGACCATGCGTGGGACACCGCTGTTTCCCCTGCTATTAACGATTTTTATAAAGGGCAGGACATGGAGGCGATTCTGCACCGCACCCTTCCCAAAGAAAAAGGTATCCGTGTTCTCCGCGGCTGTGAAGTGGAGATGGATAAAAACGGTTTCCTAGGACTATCGGAGGAAGTTGCCAAGCAGATGGATTACATTCTGGCTGTACACTCCCATTCTCAACACGATGCGGTTATCGACGATGCAATTCGCAGAGATGTGAAAAAGCTTGCCGAAATTCTTTGCACACGTTTTTCGCTTTTGGTGGAGCATCCTCTCGCTAAATACATTACCGCAATTGCACATCCCTTTTTCCCGTCGGGAAACCGGGATAATTTCGACGAGGTTCTCTTCCGCATTGATGACGAACGGCTGGAAAATCTGTTTGCAGATGCTACCTACAACAAAATTGCAATCGAAATCAATGCTGCCGCTTTTGACTCCTACCCGGTAAAGGCCATGCACAGAAGTGAAATGTTCCGTATTTATGAGACAGCGAAGGAATGTGGCTGTAAATTTGTTTTTGGCACGGATTGCCATGACCCGGACATATATACACAGCGGCTGGAACGTCTGCAAATTCTTGCCGAGCTTCTGGAAATCACAGAGGCGGATCTTTGTCCTCTTGTATTAAAATGAGGTGATATTTTGCCCAAACGGAATAAAAGCCTTTTTTCCCAGCTGGACCTTTGGCTTGTCCTCAGTGCCCTGCTTACATTTGCAGTCGGGCTTGTAGCCATTACAAGCTCAGCACAAAGCCTGGGGTCTTATCGGTATATTGTCATTCAAGCGGCGGCGTTTTTTATCGGTGCTTTGCTTTTGGTACTGCTTGTCCGGCTGGACTATGATTTATTCGGTCAGCTCGGTATCTTTATTTACCTACTGAGTGCCCTCATGCTTTTGGTGGTGCTCTTTATCGGCACCGGTGCAGAAGAAGTGGGTACAAAGGGTTGGATTCGTTTCGGCCCGGTAGGCATCCAACCCTCTGAGCTTGCAAAAATAGGCTTTATTATCTCTTTTGCAAAGCATGTGGACGCTGTTCGGGAGAATATTAACCGCCCTTCGGTGCTATTGCTTCTTTGCCTCCACGCCGGTCTTTTAATCGGTCTGATTCTGCTCCAGCCGGATT
>SVJY01000055.1 GCA_015068765.1 Oscillospiraceae bacterium | reverse complement strand
GCGGAACGGATAATCCAAGACGATATTGGAGTGATTTAAAACGTAAATTAGCCGCCGAAGGAAGTGAACTGTACGAAAAAATCGTACAGTTGAAAATGACTGCTGCTGATGGAAAGAAACGATTGACGGACGTTGCTGATACTGAACAACTCTTGCGAATTATTCAGTCGATACCATCACCCAAAGCAGAACCTTTTAAGCTATGGTTGGCACAAGTGGGAAGAGAAAGAATTGAAGAAACCATAGATCCAGAACTTGCTATAGACAGAGCCTTTGAAACCTATTTGAAAAAAGGTTATACTCGTGAGTGGATATATCAAAGATTGCTTTCCATTAAAGTTCGAAACGAATTGACAGGCGAATGGGATGCTCACGGGGTACAAAAAGGTATAGAATACGCAATTTTGACAGATGAAATCACAAAAGCTTGGTCGGGCATGACTACTAGGCAATATAAAAACCTCAAGGGATTGAAAAAAGAAAACTTGCGAGATAATATGAGTACAACGGAAATTGTCTTGAACATGTTGGCAGAAGTCAGTGCAACAGAAATTTCAAAGACGGACAATCCGACTACATTTGACGAAAACAAAAATGTTGCTAAAAAGGGTGGGGAGATTGCCGGACAAGCTCGTGAAAATATAGAAAAGCGAACCGGAAAATCAGTTATAACGTCAAAAAATGCAACAGAATTAAATCAAGTGGTAGTTGATTTGATTGAGGATATTGCTGAGGATGAAGAGTAATTTTTTATTCATATAAGATACAAAAAGTTTGTGTCAAGTCTATACAATTTAAAACATTAGTTTGCCGATTTTGATATTTACATATACTATCGGGAGCGAGAAAATCCAGTATTCTTGCGGGTTCTAAGGAAAAGTGTTTAAGGAAAATCCAGTGAAAAAATAAGGGGAAAATAGTAGGTCCTATTATTCACTGTTCACCTAGCTTGACACGAGTCAAAATTTCACTGATGTTGAAAAATGATTTGAAATAATGGGGGCGGTCTATTATGGTAAGCCGTGCGTTGCTTGAAAAACTTGAATTTGAAGGTAAGGATATTGAATATATAGTTGAAAGCGATGGAAAGTATGGCGATAGAATCGCACCTCTTTCTGCATTGTTCATGAATAATAATAAAAGTCCGGCGGAAAGAAGAAAGGATTCCGAAGAATTTGTGCAAAAAGCCATAGAAACAGCTCCCGAGTGTGATAATCAATATATACTTCAACTTTTGTTTTGGCTATATTGCGTTCCGTTTGCCAAGGAGCATTATGAAAAAAATAACATAAGTGAAGAGGTCCTTTATAACACGATGCAGGACCTTACTTGCAAAACCCGTGAGTGTAAGGAAGTTCACGGTAAGGTGGGGTGTTATTCTCCATGGTTTTATCTTCATTTTTCTTATGTTTATTTCGGGTTGGGAAGGTTACAATTCTATGTTGAAAACTACACACACGCCCCATATTCAAAAAAAGGATACACAATTAAAACCGGTGACAGAATATACTCTTGTCATATTCCTTCAGGAAGTAAACTTACGGAGGAAAAGTGCATGGAGTCGTTTCAAAAGGCTTACGAATTTTTTAAGCCCGAACTTAAAGGAGATATTCTTCCGCTTATATGCGCATCGTGGCTTTTATACCCGCCCTATATAGAAAGAGTTTTTCCAAAAGGCTCAAATATGGAGAGGTTTGCAAAGTTGTTTGATATAATCGGACAAAATGAAACAGGGCAAAGGTTCAGCGAGTGCGAGCGTATTTTCGGCGTTCCTTATGAAGGGAATACAAATGGATTTCCCGATGATAATACTCTCAGACGCAATATGATTGCATATATGAATTCGGGAAGTGCGTCAGGACACGGCATAGGAATAATCTTATATGACGGGGAGAAAAAAAGAATATTATAAGAAAATTCGTTTTTTGCGAGAAAGCCTTGCCGTAATTTTTGTAGTCGGGGATTAGGGGAGAAGGGGCAGGAGCGTTTCGGCAAGAGCGTTGCCCACAAGTGCCGCTGTGTCGAGTGCTTCCTCCATGGTGTTACCGTTGGAGCCGATTTCAATCAGCAGAGCACCCGGTGAGGCGTGCCCGTTAAACCGTTCCGTGCGAAGATGGAGAGGACGGGCGAGGCCCGGATACATGTCGCAAAGCGTTTTTTGCAGCTTTAGACCAAGGGATAAATTTTTTTCCCAATCCGGGTGGGTAAGCCCACCGGCATCCGTGCCCACCACAACCAATGCCTGTGCAACGGTTTTTCCGTCAATTTCGGCGGCGGTTTTCATATAACTTCCGTCGGGGGCGGCGAGGGCATCCCGGTGGAGATCAATGACCACATCTATGGTGGGACAAAGTGCCAGATTCTTTTCAACCGTTTCAAGAGAACGGTTATAGCAGCCACTGTATGAGGGATAGTCGTGACTGGTGGTATCGTGAATGCACTGTATGCCGTTTTTTTCCAGACTGTCGGCAAGTGCTTTCCCAACCCGGCAGATATTATCCTCCGGGTCTTCGGTTCGGTAGGCATCAGAAGGGGTGTAGGTATAGCCTTCGCTTTGTGTATAGGCTTCCGAGGTGTGGGTGTGGACGATGAGTACCTTGGGTTGCCCTTTCCGAAGTGGAAAGGGCATGGAAAGCAGTGTGTCGATATCCACATTGTAGTCGGTACTGTTTTTAATCAGTAGAGTATCACCGTCTTTCGCCGGTTCTGCCGCATAGGTGGAGGGGACAGTGGCGTTGGGTGTCGGGGTGGATTTGGGTATCGGCATGGCCACATCGGTTTTTTTCGAGAGAGAAAGAGGCAGTGCGGAGAAAAGCGACAGGTCCGGTAGCACATAAGGCTCGGCAAAAACGGCCTCGGAAAAGAGAAGAATCCCCGAAGAAGTCCAAAACGGCATAAGGATGCCGCAAAATATAAAAATGCAAAAAAGGGTAGCGATTCCCCGGACGACGGTTGTCTTCATAGCATCACCTCACAGAAATATTGTATGGACATCCTGTTCGGTTTATGATTAATTTTGAAAGGAAGGGATATAGATGCAAATTATTGGAAGAATTTTTGAGAGTAATGAAACACGGCTGACGGTGGAAAACGGAAAAATCACCGGCATAGGCGGTGAGGGAAGCGGCGAGGCTTTGGATTTCGGGGAGAATATGATTCTGCCCGGCTTTATTGATGTGCATACCCATGGTGCAATGGGCGTGGATACCATGGATGCCACGGATGAAGCAATGCAGACTATGAAAAAGCATATGGCAGATCATGGCGTGACGGCTTTTTTGCCTACCACGGTTACCATGCCGACAGAAGCACTTTGCAGTGCCATCCGCAAGGCAAAAGAGCACGCAAAGGGCGAGGGTGCGGAAATTCTGGGTGTGCATCTGGAGGGGCCGTATTTTTCGCCCAAGGTAGCGGGTGCACAAAATCCGGCGTATCTGAAAACACCCGATATTACGGATATAGATACACTCCTTCATGCGGTGCCCGGCTTTGTCCGTATCATGAGCCTTGCACCGGAGACGGAGGGAGCACCGGAGGCGATTGCGTATCTTCGGCGGCAGGGCGTAGTTGTCGCAATGGGGCACACCGCCGCAACGTATGAGACGGCGAAGCAGGCAATTAGCTATGGCGTAACACAGGCCACCCATCTTTATAATTGTATGACACCCCTTACCCACCGTGCACCGGGCGTTGTAGGTGCGGCACTGGAATCACCTTCTGTATATGCGGAGCTGATTTGCGATGGCGTACATGTGAGCCCCACAGCGGCAAAAATTGCTATTCGTGCCAAGGGTAGCGACAAGACGGTTTTAATCAGCGACAGTATGCGTGCTGCCGGCATGGCTGACGGTGATTACGATTTAGGCGGCCAACGCGTCATCGTTTTGGACGGTGTCGCCAGAATCGAAGACGGCAATCTTGCCGGGAGCACCTCTAATGTATTGGATTGCTTCCGAAATGTAGTGAAATGGGGGATTTCTTTTCCGGAGGCGGTGCATATGGCATCGACAAATCCTGCTGCGGCTATCGGGGCCGGGGAGAAGGGCAATATCCGTGTGGGCTACGATGCCGATTTTGTGGTGCTGAATCCCCAGCTGGAGCTGGTGGCGACCATTATTGGCGGAAAAGTATGGGAGCAAGCTTAGAAGCAGGGGCAAGCCCTGCTTTTACGCAGTTTGTTCATTCCAAACTATTTTTTCTCATTCCCCGGATGTGGGTGCTGTTTGAAATATTGACCTTTTAAACAGCACCCTTTCCGTATACCTCTACTTATTTTCAGGAATTATTTTGCACACTGCGTTCTGCAATTTCGATGGCACGGGTTACCATATTACCGCAGTCCCTGGAGCTGACTGCTCCCCAGCCGGCCTGCTTTACAATATCGTAAACACCCAGCTCCTTCGCAATTTCCTGTTTCAGATTTTCGCTCATTCTGCCGCGTCCTTGCATTTTTTTTACCCCCTCGTTTGTATTTTAGCTTTCCGAGGTTAGTTTGCCCCACACTGTGCAGATTATTTGCGGTGCTATATGGTTAACATACCGCCTTCTGTTTCAACTAGCATCAGTACATCTTCCTCTGCACCTGTTTCCGTGCTTAGATAAATTAAGAAGGTTTTATCTTCCATTTTACATTTAAATTCCCAACAAAAAGCTTCGTCCTGAGAGTCTCTGGGAATTACGGCGAGCTGTACACTTTCCACAGCAAGGGACGGTGAGAGCTTTTTCTGTGCCTCGTCGGCGGAGATTTTCGGCGATGGGAAGCTTCGGTCTATATGGTTTGCGGCATAGCCGCCGGCTTCCATGCCCAAAACTTCACCGTTATCCATGGCAATCCGCACTTTCACAAGATCCGGATAGTACAAAATATTATATGCATGATACGCAAAATTTATCGTGGCAATATTATCTTTGATTTCAAAATAGCTATCCCGCATCGAGGAAAAACCGAAGGTTTCCAAAAATTGGTTCGCACGGGATTTGGCTTCGTCGATGCTGATGTTCTGGGTTCCTACCGCCCGGTTATCCAGCATCTGCAAAAGCATACCGCCTTGCCGGGCAATCTGCACGGAAATAAAGCGATCGCTGTTTTCACCTTCCGGGTGTACCGTAAAC
>SVJY01000016.1 GCA_015068765.1 Oscillospiraceae bacterium | reverse complement strand
TTCGAGCCCTGTTGTGCCCACCAATTTGGCCCGGTAGTTCAGTTGGTTAGAACGCCAGCCTGTCACGCTGGAGGTCGTGGGTTCGAGCCCCATCCGGGTCGCCAAATTTGCCTCTGTAGCTCAGTCGGTAGAGCAGAGGACTGAAAATCCTCGTGTCGATGGTTCGATTCCGTCCGGAGGCACCAGCTATGCGAATGTAGCTCATCTGGTAGAGCGCCACCTTGCCAAGGTGGAGGTAGCGAGTTCGAGCCTCGTCATTCGCTCCAGCAGAAGAGACGCATAAAGCGTCTCTTTATAGCATATAAATGAAATTGAAATAGATGGCACCATAGCCAAGCGGTAAGGCGTGGGTCTGCAACACCCTGATTCCCCGGTTCAAATCCGGG
The DNA here is from genome assembly GCA_015068765.1 of Oscillospiraceae bacterium. Classification (GTDB taxonomy): domain Bacteria; phylum Bacillota; class Clostridia; order UMGS1883; family UMGS1540; genus SIG447. The sequence continues at coordinate 40,767 of SVJY01000016.1, read as the reverse complement.
TGGTGCCTCCAAAAAAATCCGTACACGATCGTGTGCGGATTTTTTACTTATTACTTATTCACTTATCACGATTCCCTAAAAATATTTGCGTACGGATTTTGGGGAAAGTAATAAGTAATAGTGAACAAGGAAGAAGTTGATGCAGTGAGAACAGGCAGAAACAGGGAGTTGCAGAAGGGTGCGAAGCAAATGCATCATATCGCCGCAGGCGATACATCATTGAAATATATAGATGCTTGTGATATAATCAATTCGATAAATAAGATGTGCATTTTGCGTTTTTTACCTACATTTACCCACCGTTTGCGTGGTCTTTCGCACGAAAAAAGCGTACCGAACTTTCAGTACACTTTTTTCAACGAAGGTTATCGTTTCTTTTTTCTTACGCTTCAAAGTCCAGGCAGCTCCGTACCGCCGTATAGGGCCGTACCTTTCCGTCTGCCACTGCCACGTGGGCAGGATGTACTGCGTATGCTTTCAGAGCCGCCTCGCTCTCAAAGCCGGAATCCAGCATCAGATCCATATTGGAGCTATCCAGACCCTCTGTCTGTACCCGGATTTCCAAAAGACCCGGAATCTGTCCGCGAAGCCCTTCCAGCCCTTCCTTGATACCGGCCTTAATCTTTTCCTTTTCCTCCGGAGAAAATTCCTCCTTCAGCTTCCATAAAATAATGTGCTTTACCATATTACTCTCTCCCTTCATTTATTTCTGCACCACGGATATAGTCTCCAATTTTTTTAAACAGACCGTCTGTATGCAGTTGCTTGACTACCAGTGCCAGAACAGGACCTAAAATCATGCCAAACAGGCCGAAAAACCTTAGGCCGATATACATCACCATTAAAATAGGCAAGGGGTGAATACCGATTCTGTGTGCCACAAGACGGGGCTCCGTGAGCTGACGCACCAAAAGGCAAATCAAATACAGAATAATCAGCATAATGCCGAGGCGTATATCACCTGACAAAAGGGACAGTACGCCCCACGGAATCAACACTACGCCCGTGCCGAGAATGGGAATGGCATCTATAATACTGATAATCAGAGCCAAAAGCAACGCATAATCCGCCACTTTCCCACCAATAACAAGAAAGCCGATGCTCAGCTCGAAAAAGGTGATACAAATCAGGATGAGCTGTGCACGAATATATGCACCCAAGGCGGAAAAAACATTTTTCATCAATCCGTCAATAAAACGCATAATACCGCCGGGCATGGAACGGTGCAAGCTTTGGGAAATCCTTTCCCGGTCGCTACTAATGAAAAAGGTTGCCAGCAGAAACACCACCGTGAAAACAATGGCAGACGGAATGCCCTTTACTACATCAAATGCACCCTGCAGTGCCGGCACTGTATAGGCGGCGGCGTACGAAGAAAGCTTTTCGCCCAGATCGGTCATTAACGTATCCAATACGCCCACCATACCAAATCGGTTCGCAAGCAGACTGCGCAGGCCCTCATACCGTCCCTGTATTTCTCCGATTATGATATCGCTCTTTGCCACGATATCATTCGCTTCCATCACCAGTCTGTTGACGATAACAAAAATGAGACTGCCCAGTGCACCGACTGTCAGTATAATACTGAAAACAGAACCGACGCTCCGCGGAATTTTACATTTCTTCTGCAAAAAGCTGACAAGGGGTTCCATGATTTTTGACAAGAAATATGCCAACACAAAGGGCAAAAACCAAACGAGAAGCCTGGGTAAAAGCAAAAAGATAAAAAGGCCGCACAAAATCACGCCGATAACCACGGCGGCAATTCGGAATGCCTTATTTTTATCCATTTTCCTTCATCCTTTCCAAAAGTTCCGGTCGTTTGTTGCGGGTACGCTCCAAGGACTGCTCCCGTCGCCATGCGGCAATTTTCGCTTGGTGACCGCTGAGCAGAATTTCCGGCACCTTCCTGCCGAGAAATTCCGGCGGACGGGTATATTGCGGATATTCCAAAAGTCCGTCGGCAAGGGATTCACTTTCGCTGTTTCCATGCTGTACCACACCGGGTATCATACGGGACAATGTGTCAATCACCGCCATAGCCGGAATTTCGCCCCCGGTCAATACATAATCACCGATGGAAATTTCCTCATCCACGATTTCTTCAATAATTCGCTCATCCACACCCTCATAATGGCCGCAAAGCAGAATCAAGTGCTCATATGCCGTCGCCAGCGTTTTCGCCTTTTCCTGAGAAAAAACCTGTCCCTGCGGCGAGAGATAAATCACATGGGGACGGTAGGAAAGCGGCTCGGTGATAAACCTCCAGGCGTTATAAATCGGTTGGGGTGCCATTACCATACCGCCACCGGCTCCGTACGGATAGTCATCCACGCGTCTATGCTTATCTTCTGAAAAATCACGTATATTTATGTATCGCAAATGCAAAAGACCCTTTTCTGCCGCACGTCCGATAATGCTGTCACCTAAAACAGCCTCGAACATAGCGGGAAATAGGGTCAGTACATCAATCTTCATCATCTAAAAGTCCCTTCAAAGGTTTTATGGTAATCAGACGGGTGTCCAGGTCTGTGGAGAGCACGACCTCATCAATCACGGGAATCAGGTATTCCTTTTCGCCCCGCACAGTATAGACATCATTGCTTCCGGTTTTAAATACGTCCACCACCCTGCCAAGCTCTCGTCCTTCGTCCGTTACCACTTGCATGCCAAGAATATCTGCAATATAGTACCGTCCCTGTGGCAGGGGCGGCAAATCTGTACGGGCAACCGAAAGAGTCTCCCCCACCAGTGCCTCCGCCTTTTCCACGGTATCTATGCCGTCCAAACGAAGCAAAACAGCCCCTTTGCTCACTCGCCAGCCGCAAAGCCCGAAGACCCGGCCGCTCGAAAGGTGCAGTTTATTTACCTTATTAAAAAATTCCGGACCGTCGGTATAATACAGTGCCTTCACTTCTCCCCGCAGTCCGTGTGTATTCACAATTTTGCCGCATACCAGCAAAAGAATTCCTCCATTCCTTCGCCGCATAAGCGAGGGGCTGTACTTTCGTTGGCACAGTCCCTCCGCCCGGGCGAGCTGCAAGTTAAATAATATCTACGTTTACCTTGATATTCTTTCTTGCCGCTGCCGCCTTCATCAGCGAACGGATTGCTTTCGCAATCTTTCCCTGCTTTCCGATAACCTTGCCCATGTCGCTCTCGTTTACATGAACAGCCAGCGTAATAACATCACCGCTTACCGTTTCTTCAATGACAACTTCATCGGGGCAGGTTACCAGAGATTTAACTACAAATTCCAGCAGCTCTTTCATCGCTTTTCTCCCTCAAAACTTAGTCTACAATGCCGCTTTTTTTCAGCAGTGCCTTAACACTGTCTGTCGGCTGTGCACCTGTGGCAATCCACTTCTTTGCCTTTTCACCGTCGATTTTGATTTCGGAGGGCTCGGTCATCGGATTGTAAGTACCGATTTCTTCGATAAATCTACCGTCTCTGGGATATCTGGAATCTGCCACAACCACTCTGTAAAACGGAGCCTTCTTTGCACCCATTCTTCTGAGTCTGATTTTTACTGCCATGTTCTTTCACCTCCTTTATTATATTCCAAAGGGGAAGCGTCTCCGCATCTTTTTCCCTTTGCCCATAAACTGCTTCATCAGCTTCTGCATATCGTCAAACTGCTTTAAAAGCCGGTTTACGTCCTGAACCTGTGTGCCGCTTCCGGCGGCAATACGCCTCTTTCTGGAAGCGTCCATAAGATTGGGGTTTTCTCTTTCCTTCGGCGTCATGGATTTAATAATCGCCGCCGTACGTGCCATCTGCCGATCGTCAATCTGTGCACCCTCCAGTGCCTTGGCATTCATGCCGGGAATCATGCCGGCGAGACTGGAGATGGGACCCATATTTTTCATCTGCTCCATCTGGTCGAGAAAATCCTGTAAGTCAAACCGCTGCTTGCGGAGTTTTTCCTCCAGCTGTGCGGCCTTTTTTTCATCAAAGGCTTCCTGTGCCTTATCAATCAACGTGAGCATATCGCCCATGCCGAGAATCCGGGATGCCAGTCTATCCGGATAAAAAGGCTCAATATCCTGTAATTTTTCACCCACGCAGGAGAACTTAATGGGTTTTCCTGTTACGGCCTTGACACTGAGTGCGGCTCCGCCTCGGGTATCGCCGTCCATCTTCGTGAGAATGACGCCGTCAATTCCCACCTGACCGCTGAAGCCTTCTGCAATGTTCACCGCATCCTGTCCCGTCATGGCATCCACCACCAGGAGAATTTCCGTGGGGTGTACGGCGGCCTTCATACGCACCAGCTCATCCATCAGTACCTCATCCACCTGCAAACGACCCGCCGTATCCAGAATCACCGTATCAAATCGGGAAAGGTCACAGCCGGAAACGGCTTCGGTGGCAATGGCCACCGGATCCTGACAGCCTTCCTTTGTAAACACCGGTACGCCAACCTGCTCGCCCACAACCTGTAGCTGTTTGATAGCCGCAGGGCGGTACACATCACATGCGACAAGAATCGGTCGCTTCCCCTGCTTTTTCAGATAACCGGCAAGCTTTGCACTGGTTGTCGTTTTACCGGCACCGTTTAGGCCTACCATCATGAGCACCGTTGGGGGTTTGGGAGAAACTGCCAGCTTCGATTGGGACCCGCCCATAAGCGTAACCAGCTCATCCCTAACAATTTTTATAATCTGCTGTGCAGGCGTCAGACTTTCCAGAACATCTGCCCCCACAGCTTTCTCGCTTACAACCTTAATAAAGTCCCGTGCCACCTTGAAGTTTACGTCTGCCTCCAAAAGTGCCAAACGCACTTCTCGCATGGCGTCTTTGATGTCTTTTTCAGTGACACGGCCCTTACCGCGGAGCTTTTTAAATACATTTTGTAGCTTATCGCCTAAACTTTCAAATGCCATTTGCATCCCTTTCTATTTGACGGGCAAGCACCTGTGCCGCCTTCCTGAGTGCCGCCTTTTCTTCCGCTCCCCCGTCCTCGGCTTCCCGAATGGCTCGGAGCGTCTTAGAAGCGGCACTGTACAAGGCTGCATGTCCCAGCACCGTTTCCATTTCCAAAAGCCGTTTCTCCCCTTGCAAAATCAGCCGGTGGACACCCTGCCGTGTTACGCCGAACTCCGCCGCAATTTCCCCAAGGGAATAGTCCATATTATAATATAAATCCAACGCTTCCCGTTGCCGCCCCGTCAGGAGAGCACCGTAAAAATCCAGAAGGAAGCCCGTGGTTAAATTTTTCTTCATGACGCACCTTTTCTTCCGGTGTAAACCAAAATACGTTTACAGCATAAGTAGTATACACGTTTTTTTCAGTGTTGTCAAGCATTTTTTAAATTTTTTTGTTTTTTTCTTCCTCCAAAAGAAAACAACCCGGATGCCGTGAAGAATCCGGGCTGTATGGTATTTACATTTCTCTTTTTTGAATTTTAACGGATTTCAGCCCTTCCAGCACCGTGTCCATAGGCTTTACATAATGCACAGCATTCTTGATAACACGCTGCACCTGCGGATTGTGGAGGTTCGGATACGTTTCATGTCCGGGACTGAAATAGAATATTTTTCCGCGTCCCCGGTTCCAAACGCAACCGCTTCTGTGTACCTCGCCACCCTCGTAGGCACTGATATAAACAAGCTCATCCGGCGTAGGAATATCGAAGGGCTCCGCATAGGTTTCTTCCTCTTCCAGAACAATATGTGCTGCTCCTTCTGCAATAGGATGCAGGGGATTTATGGCCCACATATCCTCCCGGTCATCATCCTCCCGCCAGGAAAGACCGCCGGAGGTGCCCATCAGAGACCGGAACGGCTTGGATTCGTGTGCGGAATGAAGGAAAATAGCACCCATTCCTCCCAGGATGCGGTCACACACCCGGCGAACAATACTATCCTCCACCAGCCTATGGCGGGAATGTCCCCACCACACCAGCACATCGGTATTTTCAAGCACCTCTTCGCTCAGTCCTTGTTCCGGATCGGAAAGATAAGATACTCTCGTCTCTATATCTGTGTCTTTTAAAAATGTAGCAATCGTTTTTCCCATACCGCCGGGATATACTGCATCAACCTTCGCCTGCATCGTCTCCGGATAATAGGGAAAGTTCGGAAAATCCTTTTCCCTTCCCGGCTCTGTCTCTTCATGCCAAACGGTTACTCGAATCATGTTTTCCTCCTAATTTCACACCGGCAAATTTACGCCCAATACATATCTCCGGCTTTTTCGTAAATCAAAATGTCCTTCAGAAAAGTGATTGCCTTATTCAGCCCTTCCTCTGCGCTCATTAGTGCATCCTCATGCTCAATGCTGATCGCACCGTCATAGCCGACTGTACGGAGCATACTCAGCATCTCCTTCCACATTGCCGCACCGTTGCCATAGCCCACTGTGCGGAACGTCCAGGCTCTTTCCGGAATTTCCGAATAGGGCTTTGTGTCCAGGTAACCGTTTTTCGCCGCATTGGTCTTATCCAAATAGGTATCCTTTGCGTGGAAATGGTGAATGGCACTCCCCAATGTACGAATGGCCTCCACCGGATTCATCCCCTGCCAGACCAGGTGGCTGGGGTCAAAGTTTGCACCGATGATGTCTCCCACAGCCTTCCTAAGCCGCAGAAGTGTTTCCGGATTATAGACGCAAAAGCCCGGATGCATTTCAAGGGCAATCTTTTCGATGCCGTGGCTTTTAGCAAACTCTGCCGCCTTTTTCCAGTAGGGAATCAACACTTCGTTCCACTGATACTCCAAAATGTGGAGAAAATCGTCCGGCCAGGGGCAGGTCACCCAGTTCGGGTACTTGGAGGTAGGGCAATCGCCGGGGCAACCGGAAAAGGTAATCACCGTATCCACGCCCAGCTTTTCTGCCAGAAGCACGGTATCCTCGAAATCACGGTGAAAGCCCTCTGCCACTGTCTTATCCGGATGTACCGGATTTCCATGGGTGCTGAGTGCACTGATTTCCAGCTCGTATTTTCTCAGGAGAGATTTGATTTCCTCGATAGCGGCATCGTTACCGAGAAGCTTTGCCGGGTCCAGATGTGCCTTCCCCGGAAAGCCGCCCGCACCGATTTCCACCGTCTGTACCCCTCTTTCATGCAAATAAGAAAATGCATTTTCCAGCGACATATTGGCAAGTGCGACTGTCAAAACACCAAGCTTCATTATGCGTTCCCCTTTCCTTCTCCAAAATAAACCGGTTTGCCGGTTTTACCGGATACATAAATTGCTTCCAGAATTTCACTGATTACCAGTGCCTGTTCCGGTTTTACAATAACTTCCTTGTCTTCCAAGATTGCATCCAGCCACAGCCGGCAATCCTTATCTGCCGGGCTTTCGCTTGTGCCGTCATAGAAAGCAACACCGCCCGGACCCATGGCGAATTTTGTTATTGTCTGATAGCCATATTGCACTTTATTAAACCGCAGACCATCCATCATGTCCGCACCGCCCAGAGTGCCGCAAACAGTGGTTCTGGCTTCCATTGGCTCTGCAATATTCAGTGCCCAGCTGGATTCCAGAGAAATGGTAGCACCGTTTTCCATTGTGATAAAGCCGAAGGCGGAATCCTCGACGGTGTATTCTGCCGGATTCCAGTCGCCCCATGCGTTTCCTGTTTCCGTCTGATCGCCCAGCTTCTTAAAGACACTGCCCACAACCATTTTAGGCTTATAGTTATTCATTACCCAAAGGGTCATATCCAGTGCGTGGGTACCGATATCGATTAAGGGACCGCCGCCCTGCTCGTATTCGTTTAAGAATACGCCCCAGGTGGGAACGGCACGTCTACGTACAGCATGTGCCTTGGCATAATAAATTTCGCCGAATTCGCCTGCCTCTGCGGCACGCTTCATGGTCCAGACCTCCGGCGTGCACCGGTTCTGATAACCGATAGAAAGCTTCATTCCGGTTCTCTTTGCCGCCTCTGCCATCATTCTGGCTTCCTCTGCCGTTTTCGCCATAGGCTTTTCGCACATTACATGCTTGCCTGCCTCCATTGCGGCAATCGAAATCTCCGCATGAGAACGGTTCGGGGTACATACATGCACCACGTCAATGGTTTTGTCCTCCAAAAGAGCACGGTAGTCCGTGTATACCTTTGCTCCCTCTATGCCGAACGTCTTAGCCGCCTCTTGTGCCTTTTCCAAAATGATGTCGCAGAAGGCTACCATTTCTGCTCTCCTATGTTGCTTTTTCAAAGCCGGCATGTGCTTACCTGTGGCAATCCCTCCACACCCGATAATTCCAACTCTGCATTTTTCCATTTTCTTCTCCTTTCTTAATACGCTTCCCTTTTTGTGGAAGTATGTTCTTATAAAAGAATACTGCTCTTTTACTGTATTTATTAAAATATCTGAATTATTTGTTCGTTCTGTCGGCAACGGAAGCACGCCATTTTATTTCATAGTCGATATACGTACTCTCTTCGCTTTTATTATCTCGCATCAAAGAGAGTAGCTTTTGCATCGCCATCACGCCCATCCGATACTGGTTCTGGGAAACAGTTGTCAGCGGCGGATCCATCATATAGGACAGGTCAATGTTATCAAAGCCTGCCAGTGAAATATCCTCCGGTACAGAAAGCCCTTTTTCCCGTGCGGCCGCCATAGCACCGGCCGCCATGCGGTCCGAAAACGCAAAAATCGCATCCGGTCGCTCGGTTTCCAGAAAGGCGGATACAACCTCTTTCGCATTGCGGTATCCGTAGTTTCCTTCCAAAACCAGCTCGTCCGAAAAGGGGATTCCTGCCCCCTCCAAGGCATCTCGGTATCCCTTAAAACGTTCTTCCGCCACCGCATATCCGTCCGGCACTCTGAGAAGGGCGATTTTTCGATGTCCGCTTGCAATCAGCCGTTCGGTCATCTCCCGTGCCGCCTTCCGGTTATCAATCGATACAAACGGAATGCTCGCAAGCCTGGACGGGCAGTCACATTGCACCACAGGAAAGCTGGCTGCTAAATCACCCAGTGCCGCATCGGATATACTGGGTCGCATGAGAATTACACCGTCCGCAAGGCGATTTCGCACCAACGTCAGATAGGAATCCTCCCGCTCTTCTGAATCGTAATTCGTCCCAACAAGCACGCGGTAGCCGTTTGCCTCCGCCTCATCCTCAATACCCTTGATTACTTTCGCGTAGAAGCTGTTACTGATTGTGCTGACAATACAAAGTACGGTTTTCGTGCTTCGTGACCGAAGACCACTTCCGAGCATATTGGCATGATAATGGCACGTCTTTATAGCATTCCGAACCTTTTTTTCCGTTTTTGCAGAAACGATTGCTGTGCCGTTGAGTACCCGGGAAACCGTTGCCGTAGATACCCCGGCCATCCGTGCTACATCTTCAATCGTAGTCATATGCACTCTCCTTATGCTATTCTAAGAAAAAAACCTATTTTTATGCAAGAAAACGTTTACATCACTATTTTTCATCATTATAGCACTTTTTTACAGCACATGCAAGCCTTTTAGTAAAATTTACGCTTTTTTTACAGTAGCCGTAGACGACAGAGGAAATCGTGCGTCCGCTATTGACTAAATTTATGCAAGAAAACGTTTACACCACTATTTTTCATCATTATAGCACTTTTTTACAGCACATGCAAGCCTTTTAGTAAAATTTACGCTTTTTTTACAGTAGCCGTAGACGACAGAGGAAATCGTGCGTCCGCTATTGACTAAACATCGGCAATGTGATAAAATCATAAAGAAGCCGCAGAACATGCGCGAAATACCAAGCCGTGCGTTCCAAAACCAAAAGGAAACGGATTCTGTTTGAAGACACCGTCCGATAGAGACATCCGTTTGAAAACCATTTAAGCGTCTTTTCGGATTTGCAAGCCGGCAAAAAATGAAACGCCCCGTTTCTGCCAAAAAGATATAAAAGAAGGAAGGAATACGGAATGCAAAATTTTTCCGTGCAACGTGTCTTTGGAGACCAATCAGAAATCCAAATTAAAAAGATGACGGATATTACCTACCATACACATACCCACGACTTTATAGAGCTTGTATACATCGAAAACGGCAGTGCATTCCAGCAGGTTGGCGAAACGGAATTTTCCGTTCAAAAGGGCGATCTTCTTTTTATCAATTACAAAAAAACACATGCATTCCGTTCCGAAAACAGCTTCACCTTCTATAACATACTGCTTACGCCACGCTTTATGAGCGAAGAGCTTGTCAATTCCGAAAATGCCATGGACCTCTTGTCCTTAAATTGCTTTGAAAGCTTCGCCGGTTACAGAGAAGAGCCCAAAATCTCCTTTGATGCGGACGAAATTCTTTTTATCGAGAGCCTCATTGCCAAAATGCTGCGGGAATATACGGAAAAGCCTAACGGCTTTGAACAGGTTTTGAAAAGCTGTATAACCGTACTCTTGATCCATGTTTTCCGCAAAATGGACCAGGGTAACATTTTGGGCGGAGAAAGAAGAATGCCGGCTGAAATCTTAGAATATCTCGATAACAATTATACCGAAAAAATTACGATACAGGAGCTTGCGAAGCGAAGCTTTTACAACCCCTCCTATTTCAGCCGCATTTTCAGTGAAACCTATGGAATAACAATTACCGAATACGTTTTCCAAAAGCGTTTCGGGCGAGCTTGTGCACTTTTAGAGGAAAGTGATATGACAGTGGAGGAGGTTGCCAGTGCGGCAGGCTATAGGGACACTGCCGCCATATTTAAGCATTTCAAAAAAATGCTGCATGTAACGCCGGCCGAATACAGAAAAAGTAAAAAGAAACAGGAATAGACCCATCAAAAGTAAATAGAAGCCATTGTTTGTAAATCCGAAAGCTGATATAATTGCTTAAAAAGGAGGTTTTTCTATGAAAATCAACAGACAGTGGTATGAAGATAAGGTAAGGGCATGCTGGATCGGAAAGAACATCGGCGGAACCATGGGCGGTCCCTACGAGGGAAAGCCGGAGATGCAGAATATATCGGGATATATAACCGAAAAAGGGCAGCCGCTTCCCAATGACGACCTCGACCTCCAGCTGGTATGGCTGAAGCTCATCGAAGCAAAAGGAATTAAAAGCATAACGCCCGCATTGCTGGCTGAATACTGGTTGATGTGTATCGTCCCGCACTGGAACGAGTACGGAACCGGAAAGGCAAATCTGAAAATCGGCCTACTGCCGCCGTATAGCGGAGAATTTGAAAACGAAAAATGGAGGGATTCAAACGGCGCTTGGATTCGGACGGAAATCTGGGCCTGTCTTTTCCCGGGCTTTCCGAAAATGGCGGTACGGTACGCATATAAGGATGCGTGTATCGACCACGGTTTGGGAGAAGGAACCTATGCCGCCATGTTCGTTGCCGCACTGGAAAGTGCAGCATTCCTTGAAAATGATTTAAGAAAGCTTCTGGAAATCGGTCTTTCTTTTATTCCGGAAAACTGCTTGCTTGCAGAAACTGTGCGCCTTGCAGTCGATTGTTATGACAGGGGCATTGCCTTTGTAGATGCACGAAACGCCGTTGTAGACAAAACGAAAAGCATCGGCATGTTTCAGGCACCGGCGAATGTAGCTTTCGTGGTGCTTGGGCTTCTCTACGGCGAAGGCGATTTTAAAAAATCCATGATTCATACAATAAACTGCGGCGATGATACAGACTGCACGGGAGCGACGGTCGGTTCCATTATGGCGATTATGAACGGTATGAAGGCCATCCCGGAGGATTGGCGTGACCATATTGGGGATTCCATTATTTCCAATACGATTGCCGAAAACGTAATCGGACGTTATCCCGCAAGCTGCAGTGAGCTTACACAAAGAATCGTAACGCTTCTGCCTGTGGTACTGGGCACATTCTGCGTACCGGTGACCTATACAGCGGACGAAACCGAATACAAGGAAAAGCCGATTTGCACAGACCAGCTTTCTATCCCCACAAACCCGTATACATATGATGAAATCGCAGACCTCGTGCATACGAAGGTACGGGTAGAATTTGACAAGCGTCCCATCCTTGCCCCTATGGAAAGCATAAAGCTGACCGTCACCTTTTTAAATACAATGTCTGCACCGAGAACACTTTCGCTCCGTCTCCTTTTGCCCGACGGCTGGCAAGCGGAATATAAAAGACATTGTTATGTTCCGCATGCAACAACCGGCATTCCGCTTTCGGAAATACACTGGAGTGCCCAAATAACCGCAGGCGAGAACCCGGAAATGATCAACAGAATTTATCTGGAAGTGATCGCAGAAGGACAACCTGTAGCCGGTATGATTCCGATTGTCATTATGGGGTAGAGAAAGCCCTTATAGAAGGTGTCCGGTACAATAAATAAAAAAGAAATTAGCAGTTGACATTTTTTTCTTTCTGTGGTATACTATATGTGCTCCATATTTTGGAAGCTATATTTTTAGGAGGTTTTTCCCATGAAGAATTGGAAAAGAACCGTAGCTTTAGCATTGGCTGTCGTATGTGTGCTGGCATTTGGTGCTTGCAACAAAACAACCGAGACGTATAAATTCGCCAGCGGCGGTACCAGCGGTACATACTATGCTGTTGCAAATGCTATGGCACCCATCATCGGCGGTGCAGCCGGCATGACACTCCGTGTAGACTCCACAGGTGCATCCAAAGCGAACATTCAGCTTCTTAATAACGGTGAAGTTGATTTCGCTATCGTCCAGAACGACGTTATGGACTATGCCTACAAGGGCACAGACCTGTTCGCAGGCGAACAGATTACCAGCTTTGCTACTGTTGGTGCTGTATACGCTGAGGTTTGTCAGATTGTGGCAACACCGGACATCGAGACTGTTGCAGACCTGAAGGGTAAAACCGTTTCTATCGGCGACTCCGGCAGCGGTGTTGAATTCAATGCTGTACAGATCCTTGCCGCATACGGTCTTACCAAGGACGATATCACCGTTGTAAACGCTGACTTCGGTAACTCTTCCGAGCAGTTCAAAAACGGTGCAATCGATGCTTTCTTCTGTACCGCAGGTGCGCCCACAACCAATATCACAGACCTTGCAAGCTCCGCAAAGGAATTCAAGATTCTGGATATTGACGATGAGCACGTTGCCGCTTTGAAGGCTGACTATCCCTTCTATTCTGCATATCCCATTCCTGCCGGCACATACAGCGGCGTTGAAGAGGATGTACAGACAGTGGCGGTAAAGGCTACCATCATCTGTAAGGCTGACCTTCCGGAAGAAGCTGTGTATAACTTCACAAAGGCACTCTTTGAGAAAAAGGCCGAACTGGAAGCAGCACATGCAAAGTTCAAGGAACTGAATCTGGATTATGCAACTGACGTCGGTAGCGTTCCCTTCCACGCAGGTGCCCAGAAGTACTACGACGAGATTCGGTAATGAATTTTTCAGTTAGAAAACTGATTGGGACAGCGGCCGCAGCTTTCATCATAGTTGCGGCCGTTACCTTCATTTTGATTTCCCGTCCCCCATCCCTTATTCTGAAAGATGCAGAAACCGGAAAGCAATATGCCCGTTTTTCTCTTGCAGAAAACGAAAGCTTTTCCGTCACCTTTATCCATTCCGTGAATCAGTCACCGGTTACAGACTATTACAAAAGAGGTGAAGGGAATACGCTGGTTCTGTATGCCACAAAATTCCACGCCTTTGGGGCAGGTATCCCCGAAAGCTGGCCGGCGGACGCAAAGGTTGAAACCTCGTCCGACGGGATTTATGTAACCAATCTGCACATTACCCTGCCCGATGTAACCTACATTGTGGGCACTGTGTCCGACCATACGTTGGGCATCGGCGACGAAACCGTAAGCCTCCGGGATTTATGCGGCAAAAACGCCGAGGTTCTCTTTAAACTTACATAAAAGGAGGTTTCCCATGAAAGACCCCGAAAATATCAACGTGCAAAGTGATGTAAACACGCCCATTGATGCGGATGCGTTAATGGCGGAATTTGACCGCGAATCCAACACCCGGCATTTCACCGGCAAGAAAAAGATTTTCATCAACATCCTTATGGTGTTCTTTGCCGTTTTTGCACTTTGCGTTGCACTTCTCGGCCGCTTCCTGAATAAGATTCCCTTCTTATCCACAGTCATGGTGTGGCCCGGAAACTGTGCCGTTTTTCTGGCACTCATTCTTTTAATCGCCTATTTAATTTACCCTGCTTATAAAAAGCAAGCGAAACGGATTAATTTCATTCCCTGGTATGATTATGTGCTGGGAATCCTTGCGTTTCTTTGCTTTATGTATATTGCAATCAATGCCCGCGAAATTGCAATTCGGGCAATCAACATCAATATGACCGATAAGATCGTGGCTGTTTTGGCCATTCTTCTACTGGCAGAAGCCTGCCGGCGGGTCGTCGGTCTCCCGATTCTGTGCGTAATCGCCGCCTTGGTTGCTTATACCTTTTTCCAGGGCACAACCTTCCCACGGTTTTTGCAGACCCTTGTGTATACCAAGGACGGTATCACCGGCACGCCCCTACAGATTTGCACCAATTACCTGGCACTGTTTATTTTATTCGGTGTATTTCTTGAAAAAACAGGCATCGGTGCCTTCTTTGTAGACCTTGCCAACGCCATCGCCGGCTTTGCCAGCGGCGGTCCGGCAAAGGTTGCGGTTATCTCCAGTGCCATGGAAGGTATGTATTCCGGTAGTTCCGTTGCCAACACGGTGGGTAGCGGCTCTATCACCATTCCTACAATGAAAAAAGCCGGCTATAAGCCGGAATTTGCCGCAGCGGTAGAAGCGGCCGCTTCTACAGGCGGACAGATTATGCCGCCCATTATGGGTGCCGCCGCATTTCTCATGTCAGAAATCACGGAAATCCCCTATATCACCATCGCCATAGCGGCAATCCTGCCTGCACTTTTGTACTTTGCCGGTATCTTTATGATGATTCACTTTGAAGCAAAGAAGCTTGGGCTTCGCGGTCTGGCGAAGGAAGACATCCCCCACCTCGGCAAGCTTGTTCTCCGCCGAGGATATCTTCTCCTTCCCGTCGTGGTACTGGTATTCTTTATGGGACGTGGTATGACGCCTGCCTACTCGGTTTCCCTGGCAATTTTAACGGCAATCATCGTCAGCTTCTTCTCGAAAGACACCCGTCTTTCCCCCTCCCGTTTTCTGGACGCACTTGCCGGCGGCACGAGAAGTACCATTTCTGTTGCCATTGCCTGTGCAGTAGCCGGTAACGTGGTAGGTCTTGTCAGCCTGTCCTATTTGGGGCAAGAACTGATGGACCTCTTGATCATCGTATCCGGCAGTAGCCTTTTCCTTGCCCTTGTGCTTGTTATGCTGGCGTGTATCGTGCTGGGTATGGGTGTGCCTACTACGGCAAACTATGTTATCATGGCGACCATGGCTGCACCGCTGATTTTAAAAATCGCACCCGGCACACCGGTGCTTGCGGCACATATGTTCGTATTCTACTTCGGCATTGTGGCAGACATTACGCCGCCCGTAGCACTTGCCGCCTATGCAGGCAGTGCCATTGCCAAGTCTGATCCGCTGAAAACAGGTGTGACCGCCACACGGCTTGCGATTACTGCTTTCATTATCCCCTACATCTTTGTTCTGCAGCCCAAAATGCTCTTTATCGGTGCCAGCGTCACAGATGTTATCCTGATTGTTCTGACCTCTTTTATCGGTATTGTGGCCATCTCCGCAGGCATGGAAGGCTTTTTCCGCACCCGGATGGCATGGTATGAACGGATTATCATTTTAGGTGCCGGTCTTTGTCTGATTACGCCGGACACCGTCACAGACATCGTGGGTATCGTCTTGGTGCTTATGGCCTTTGTTTGGCAGACTTATAAGAAGTCCCGCGAGAATATGACACTGCGATAAAATATCTATAAAAAGCCGTACGTGCAAATCGTACGGCTTTTTTGTTCTCAATTTTTCATTTCTGTACGGCAGAAGGTGATTTCCAGCTCCTTCTCATAAAGTCCCTTCGGTGGGTAGTCCGTTGTTTTTTCTACCTTGTTCCCGGAAATCCAAAGTCCGTCCACACTTTCCGCATATACAAGGGGCATATCAAACACCCGAAATACATTATTTTCAATCCGTATGTTTTTATGATAATAACCGCCATGCTTTTCTGCAATCTGCGGCACAATGTCAATCGCACCACGTCCCCACCGGTTCGTATTGCAGTTGACGAATTCATTTTCCCGGATTGTTACATCCCGTACGGCACCGGATTCGTACCAATGATTTGCATCTCCGGCAATCATGACTGCCGTCCCTGTTGTTTCAAACCGGTTTTTTGTGATAACGGTTTTTCCCCGCGTTGTGGTCAGAATCCCTCTTGCTCGGTTCTTTCCGAAATAACAGCCCTCGATATATAATTCCGGTGCGTGTTCCGCATTTTCCAAACTGTCGCCTGCCCGGATAATAGTAGATTCCTCCGTTTCCAGTCGCCACAAGGCACGGCTGATATTCTCCACCCGTTTTACCACCGTGTATCCCTTAGTCAGCATTGAACGGCTGTCCACCACACGGATACGGTCGCCGGAACGAAAAACCGGAACGCCAAGTTGTTGCCTTTGCATCAGACGCACAAGATGAATGCCGTTTTCGCTTTCCTCCACGTGGAGATATATGCCGTGACAGTTGATACAGTCATCCATCTGTTTTTCAAAATGGCAGTTTTTTGCCGTAAGCCTTCCGCTACACTCCACAAAATGCAGACCGTCCGAGGCATTGGACGCATACCGTCCCGGCGAAGGCGTAAGCCGGAAGTTCTCTACCGTGATATCCTCGCAAAGCTGTGCCAGCACTGCCTTCCCATAGGTGTAATGCACCGTTATATTTTCCAGTCGGATATTCTTGCAGTTTTCAAAGAAAAACCCGGGCATAAAGGTTTTGCCGAAACGGATAAACAGCGTATTCCCTGCCTTCGGTGCCTTGGGAAACGGCGTCAAAATCCGCAGGTTTCCTTCTTCCGTAAATTCTGCCTCCACCTTCGGAAAACCGATATCATTTGTATCATAGGCAATCGTGTCCCTGTCCGTATCTATTTCGATAAAATACCGAACAGGATACTGCTCCCCGTCAATTTCACCGTACAGGATACCGCCCTCCGTCCGGAGACGGTCTTCTTCCCAGAGCTTGAGCGTACCGTCCTCCAGCACCGTGGAATGTACGCCGCAAATTTCCTTAACGTCAATTTTGAAATTACGAAGCGTAATATTTTCGCATCCCGTGCAGGAAAAAGGAAGCATCACGTTATGAAACAGGAAAAGACTGTCTCCCCCGTCTACCGTGATGTCTTTTAGATTCTCAAAGCAAAACCCAATTTTTTTGAACCCGTCCATATCGTGGTTTGCCACGCAGGAAACCCGCTCCGATGCATTTCCCTCAAAAAAGTGATACGTATCCTTTTTAAAGGAAAGCTGCATACCGTTCTTATATTCCATACGTAAAAGATATTTTGCGATATCCTCCCGTGCCTGTACGTCAATCTGCATATGTTACCTCCCACGCTGTCGCCTGCGGGTCAAGCCCCGTCCAATTAAATATCTTAATTGTCCCTTTCCCATCCAAACGTTCGCCACCAACGAAAAGGCGAATCAGCTCCTTTCCGTTATACAGTGCCGCCACACTATTATCGTAATTTTCAAACACGACCGCACCAATCCGTCTGTCCGCATATAAAATATTTCCCGCATAAAGACCGGTTTTTCGCCGGGAAAGCATACGGAACACTGCCGTGTAGCCCGGCGGAAGGTGTACAGTCAGTACCCCTTCCGTAAAGCTTCCTTCTGCACCGCCATATAAAAGCTCTGCCACCGTGCCGGTCACCTCTGCCTGCATCACGGCCGTCTCCTCCGTGCCGTTATGAAAGGCTGTAAAAACTTCATTTTCCCATTCCCATGTATTCTGCCAGAGAAAGCCTTCAAAGTCCCCTTCTCCAACGAGTGCCTGCGCTACACCGGCCGGCATCACTTTTCACGGCTGGGCAGACCAGTTTTCAATCCGGTACATAATAACAGCCGCTTCCGCTCTTGTCGTATTCCCTTTCGGGTTTACGGTGCCGTCTGCATTTCCCTGTACAATGCCGGCACGAACCATAGCCGCAATGTCAGCCACTGCATAGTCAGCAATCAGGGCGTTATCCGAAAAGCTTTGCAAAAATTCTGTCGGGCTCCCTTCGTCCAGTGCCTTCTTAAGACGCATACCCCGTGCGGCAATCACCATCATATCCTGTCTGGAAATTTCCGCAAAGGGCAGAAACTTGTCGTCACCCACGCCCTTTAAGATGCCAAGGTTTTTTCCTATGGCAATTTCCTTTGCAAAGCTGTCTGTGGGCATCACATCCGCAAAAAGGGTTGTGCTGTCCGAGGTAAGACCCAAGGTACGAATGAGGAACGCCGCAAAATCGCCTCTTGTAATTTTCTGTCCCGGTGCAAAGGAACGCTCGGTAACACCGGTCAGAACGCCTTTCGCCGTCATGGCATCAATGGCTTCCCTTGCCCAGGGGTAGAAAGCCGTATCTTTATACACCGCATCGGGTACCGGGGAGAAGTCCACCGCCTCTGTCGGCGTAATTTTATAAATGGCGTAGCCTTTCTTCGCCACTGTCGCTGTGAGCGTATTGCCGCTGTGGGATTCGCTCGCAAATTTCTGTCCGTAAACAGCTTCCGCACTAAAGTCGGAAACCGTTATGCCATAAGGCGATACCATGGGCACTTCCACCGTAATATCCTCTGTTTCACTGCAGTTTAGCACCACCGTATAAAGACTTCCGTCCTTTATATACGTACGAACATACGCGTCATCGGTGCGGCTGTCGTAGAAGGTTTTGTATTCCAGAGACGAAAATGCGGAAATCATGTCTGCCAGAATGCCGGAATCATAGAAATCCTGCAGAATCGGCCATCTTTCTGTTTTGAAAATCGGCAGGTTGTTCCCTTCCGCATCTTTAAAGGAGTCGGAGATGGAGAAATATCCCACGCCGTTTACCCCTTCAAAAAATGCTTGTAGCTGCTGATGCACGATTTCCTCACCCGTCGGTGCCCATCCGAGCCAGTCAAACGCCTGTGCAAGATGCAGAATACACTTGCCGTATTTTGCCGCCTCCATGGCAACACGCATATCGTTGGAATTTTTGGTCGTAGTGTTCTCGCCTGCCGGATAGGGATCACCGCAGAAAATATCGCCGTAGCGGATAACATTCGCAAAGTGATCCTTGCCCGTTTCAAGAATATACACGGGGATTTCATCGGTCAGTGCACGAATGCTTGTATAGGTATCCTCCAGATACTGGAGCACATTATTGGGGTTATTGTAGGGCTCATCCATGACCATGTAGGCAAATACGTTCGGGTAGTCCTTTGTTGCCTTGATAACCTCTGTCATAAATGCCGCATTGTCCGGATGGAAGCCCGGCTTCATGTCGAGATATAAAGGTACCATAACCATAAGTCCCGGATACTTTAGTGCATCATCCAGTACCTTCTTATACCCCTCCACGCTTCTGTAAAGATACATCTGCGTCAGGTTGATACCAATTTCGGAAAGATATTGGAAATCTTCCGGGTCTGTATGATACGCAAATACAGGATGGAACGGCTTGCCGTCCAGCATGTATGTGCCGTCTTTGGCAATACGCTTCGGGCGGTCATAGCGATAAATGCGTGTATCCACTGTATCCCTTGCTGTGTCGCTATTATCATAGAGCACTGTGCGGAGGGTATAGGGCTTTGCCGTTTCTGGAAGAGAGGCGGTGCGGAAGGTCCATTTGGCTTTTCCGTCCGCGACCGGCACGCCGTTTTCACTTGCCAGCACGGTTTCGCCGTCTAAAATAGAGAAGTTTACACTGCCTACGGCAATATTGTCATATGCTTTTAGGTTTGCACTGACTTCGGCTTCGCCTGTTTCCACGTCCGTATAGTAGAAGGTCTGGTCGGCTACTACCGCGTGGGTTGCCGGCAGCTCTGTCACGTAGCAGGATAAATCATCCCAGTAGCAGGTGCCTGTTCCGTACAGGCGGGCATACAGCCGCATGGACACTGCCCCTTCCGGTGCACGGATATGGTCCACAAACCGAATCCATTCGCTGCCCGTAATGGGCGTAAAGGCAAGCATATTGATGTCTGCCGGCATCCAGGTTTCCGAAGAGGGCTCCGGACTATTATAAAACTCAATTTTAAAGGTTACCACGCTGTGAATGCCCGTGGGGGTAACGTCCACGTTCCGCACCCAAGCGGAAATCTGATACTCCGCATTTTCAAAAGGCAGCTGTACCGTCTGCTTGATGAAGGGGTTTTTCTTTTCCTCGCTTGCAGTGAGCTTTACTGCATTCTTGCCGCCGTGTACGCTCTCCGTCTCCAAAGAAACATAGTCCGGCGAAGAATATTCCCAGCCCTGCGGCACCGGCGTGGTGCTCGCCTTCAGATCCTCTAAAGAACCGTTCACCAAAAGCTCCGTGCAATTTGGAGCCGGTGCTTTGTATTCCTTCATACCGGCACTCTCTACGCTCTGTAGCGTCACGCCCTGTATTTCCCCGGGGAGTGCCTTTGTACTTTTACCTAAAAGCTGTACGTTGTCCCAGTAAATATCGCCGCCGTCGAGAAGTCGCACCAAAATCGTCACACGGGTAACACCCGGCTCTGCCACGAATTCGTAAGTCTGTTCCTGCCATTCTCCTCGTTTCGCATCCGTAAAGCTTTTTGCACTTTCTTTTACGCTCATATATGTAGCACCGCCGGCAGGCTTTCGCTGTTCGATTTTTATGGTCGCTCCTTGTCCCGTCTGCTCTGTCACCTTCAGCTGTGCCTTTATGGTGTAGGCTTCGCCGGGGATAAGGCCGTCCACCACCTGCGACATAAACTTACTTGTACCCGTCATTTGAATCGCATTTTTTCCGTCCGGTACATCCTCTGTGGCGACGAAAAAGTCACGTCCGAGCGTGGCACCGGAAAGGCCCCAGCCCATGGGTTCTCCCGTTTCCTTCAGGGCTTCAAAGCTATGGTTTGAAAGCATGTTGCCTTCGGCTATCGCCACAAGGTTTTCCGTTTCTACGGTTTCTTCCTTGCTACCTGTTGCATCCGTTTTATTGATTTCCGTTTTTTCCGGCTGCTCAGGCAGTCCCTTTGTGGTTTTACCAACAACGGAAACGTCATCCCAGGTAATCCTGCCGCCGCGAAGAAGTCGCACTAAAATTGTGGCACGAGTCACGTTCTGCTCCGTCACAAAGGAGAAAGAAACATTCTCCCAGCGTTTTGTCTTCAGCTCCTGAAAGCTTTTGCTGATTTCTTTAACGGCCGGTGCCGTACCGTCCTCTTTTACCTCACGCTGTTCCACCTTGATCGTGGGGCCTGCATCCGGTGTAGTCAGATTCTGCTCTGTTACATAGACCTTTGCCGTTATGGTATATTCTGTCCCCGGCACAAGACCATCTATGATCTGGGAAACAAATACGTTTCCTGCCGCCGCCATATCCAGCACACCGCCGTGCCCTTCTTCCGTACGGAGACCGAACTCCTTGCCCATTTCACCGCCGGAAAGCGTCCAACCGGTCGGCTTGCCGTCTGATTTCTGGGCTTCAAAGCCGCCGTTTACGATGAGCTCGCCCGTTTCCTCTGCTGCAAAAGCCGGTATGGAAAGAGAGAGGAGCATCATCAGTACCAAAAGTAATGAAAATAGCTTTTTCTGCATAAAAACTCTATCCTTTCTGTTTTACTGTACTGTCCATGTGTGGGTATACGCATCTTTAAGGGGTGCCAAGCCGGCTCCCATATTCCATGCGTAAACAGTTAGGGAATACTCCCCGGCATCCAGTGTGGGAAGTGTGTAATTTACGGTCGCCGCCTGTGCTATTGCCGCTGCCACCATTGGGGTCGTTTGTATGCCAACGAGGGTACGGATTTCTCCGCTCTTTTTGTAAAGAGCTGCAATCGCCGTGCCGCTCTTTCCGGCCTCCACGGTTGTGAAGGCAGTCACTGTTTCTCCGCTTTCCGGTGTGAACACAGCATTTCCGCTTGCATCCATAAGACCGCCGTCTACTTTTCTGAAAGAAATTTCATCGTAAAACACGTCCGGTGTATCATTTTTCGTCCGAAGCGTAAATGTAATATCTTCCGTGTCTTCATTCGCAGTTCCCTTGCTTGTTTTATTTTCACAGGTGGCCGGAATTGTAAAGTATCTTCCATACGTTGTCCACTCTCCTGCCTTTGCCGTCTCCAAGGAAAAATCCTGTGCTATTGTTTGATTGTCCTCGTTATTCCAACGCACCTGCACTCTCGGTTCTACAGCAGTGGAATGATAAAACGCAAACGTAAGCAGGTATGTACTTCCGATTTCCACCGGAATTTCATCAATACGTCCGTTTTTTGCCAGCTTGTATGACGCCAGTCCCCTATAGGCTCTTTCCGTACTGCATGCCCAAGTGCCGCCGCCAAAGGTCCTGCTTTCCTGCACTCTTTGGTCTATATTTTCTCCGTTTCCGGAAGGGATAAGGTTGTCTCCCGTGTATGCTTTAATTGTAATATCTTTTACATGCAATTTTCCCGCACCTTCCAAAGAGATGTCTACACGCATTTTCCCGCTTGCGGCCGGGTAAAAATACATTTCGATGGTCTTCCATTCCGTCATTGTAATTGGTGCACTTTTACACTGCAACGTATCCGTAGATACATCCGTCCGTTCCACTTTGATTTCTGCACTGCTTTCGCTTCCCAAAGCTTCAACCTTAGCTGTAAAAGAAAGTAACGTCGGATTTCGGTACAAAGAATTATGCGTCATTTTGGAAAGCACCGCACTGCCCTCCGTTACGGTAATGACCGCCGCGCCATCCTCTTCTGCAAGGCTTGCACCGCCCTCTGCCGAAGGCGTAAACGTCCAATCCTCCGTCCACGAGCCTGCCCGGAGTAAATCATTCTCTGTTGCCGATACTGCCGTTATCATGCCAAAGAGCATAAAAGCAACAAGTAGTAACCCTCCGATTTTTTTCATCCATGTCTGTTTTCTCATTTTTTACCTTCCTTTCTTCTTCCTGCCGAGAGCAAGAGACAGCAAAAATATTGTTATCCACTTCTGTCATTAGACTTCATTTTAAGAATATCATAAAAAACCGCAACTGTACAGACGAAAGATGTTGACAAAATGTATCCAGATGTGGTATCATGTTCCCGAGGTGATTTTATGCTTTCCAAAGTGACGATTCCAACCTTTTACAGTATCGATACCCCCCTCCCCTCCTGTAATATTTATATTTATCGTTTGGGGGAAGAGGACGTAGGTGCCGGACGCTTCTGCGGACCCGTTATCCGGAAAAACACCATATTTCATTATATTTACGAGGGATGCGGTATTTTTAAAATGAACGGCAGAACCTACCGACTGCATGCAGGACAGGTTTTTGTCATTTTGCCGAATACCCCTGTCTATTTTGAGGCAGATACCATAGACCCCTGGAAGTATAAAATGCTGGAGGTCAACGGTCCCGACATGACCATTATTTTAACCCACCTGGGACTGCATACCGATTGCCCTGTCTTTACCGATACGGCAGAAAAAACCTGTGGCCGACTTCTTCTGAACATGGTCCGGCGTGTTAAGGCCGACTCCTCTTTTCTGGCCCTCAACGCCGCACTATGGCAGTTTCTTGCCGCTGTGTCCGAGTGCACGAAATATAAGCCGGAAGCAGAGCCACAGCAGCTTGGCTACGTAAAAAAAGCCTTGAATTACATTCACGCCAATTACGCTCTACTTCCCCATGTCAACGAAATTGCCACACATCTCGGGCTGGACCGTTCCTATCTCAATAAGCTTTTTCATGCCTATGTAGGGCTTTCTCCCCAAAATTATATCTTAAAGCATCGGATTGAAACCGCCAAAACCCTCCTTCTGCTACCGGAATATACAGTGGAAAATATCGGCAAAAGTGTGGGGTATGAGGATGTACACGCCTTTTCCAAGGCTTTTAAAAAGCAAACCGGCATGAGCCCCGGTGCATGGCGAAAATCCGGACTTTTTCTGTAATGTATACAGCCTCTTAAAATTTTTCACCCGGCTACATTCATTGGCACGGCGTATGTTGAAAATTTAACGCCGTGCCCGGTATCAAAATTGTCTATCGCCTTCATAAGGCCGATACAACCGACCTGAAACAGGTCATCCACCTGCTCGCCTCTGTTTTGAAACCGCTGAATCACGCTCAGCACCAATCGCAAGTTTCCTTCAATAAATGTCTCCCTCGCCGCCGCATTGCCGGCACGGATTTCCTCAAAAAGTCTTGTCTTTTCCTCTTCGCTCAAAACAGGAAGTTTCGCCGTGTTCACGCCGCTGATATCTACTTTTCGTATTGCCATTTCGCCTTCGCTCCCCTTTTATTATTTTTCCAAATCCTTCATTTTTAGTATCTGCCTTCTGTGCTCCTTTTATACGAAACCGGCCTTAATTGTTTCCTCTTTTTTGCAATGTTGGGTACACAGGAAAAATGTGATAAACGTATTGAAAACTTTCCTTTTATTTGTTATAATGAAAGCAGATTTACAAAGGAGGTAAAACAAAATGAAAAAGCTTACGGGAATCCTTATCGGTGCACTGCTTGCCATAGCCGGTGTCATCTACGCATTGAACACCTTGGGCCTTGTAAATGTCAGCATTTCTTTTGACGGCTGGTGGTCTCTGTTTATTATCATTCCATGCCTGGAAGGTGTAATAACGAGTAAGAATAAAACGGGAAGTATAATCGGTCTTATCGTCGGCATCATGCTTTTGCTTGCTGCACAGAATGTAGTGGACTACGCCCTAATCTGGAAGCTTATTATTCCGCTTATTATCATTTCGATCGGCGTTAAAATGATCCGAAAAGCCACCCTCCCCGGGGAAAAGAAAGCAGAAACCAAAGAAACCGCTGCCATATTTACTTCAAAAAATATTGATTACAGCGGCGAAGAACTAACAGAGGCAAAAATTGCCGCCGTATTCGGCGGTACAACCTGCAATCTTCTCAATGCTAAACTGACTGCCGGCAGTCATGTGGATTTATTCTGCATGTTTGGCGGTGCGGATCTCATTGTGCCGGAAAATGTGAATATAAAAATCAATACCTTCTGCTTATTCGGCGGTATCGCAGATAAACGAAAAATCAAAAATATCACCAACGATTCCACCACGATTCATATTAACGGTTTTTGTCTCTTCGGTGGGGCTGATATTAAATAAGAGAATACAGGGAATCATACGGACGACTTATCCATATGGGAACGCCGCTTTGACGGCGTTCTTTTTGTGTTTTATTAAAAAAACAACAAAAGTCTTTACAAGCAGCGAGAAAAGGAAATTTCCTGATTATTCAAACAAAAACTGAAACTTTTAAATTTTTTGTATATAAAGCACCGCTTTGGAAAAACTCCATCATGCAAACATTATAATTACAAAAGCCATTAAAACTGATTTCGTTTTAATGGCTTTCTCTATGAGTCAAATCATCCACACAGGAACAATAAAGTTATCACTGTCAACGGCTGAAAGTGTCTCCTTCATACAAATAATTGCACCTTTTCCTCTCGGAAGAGAGGCTTTATCCAGTAGCTTAAAAGGTCTTATCAGTTCTGTCCCCGGGCTTGCCGTTCGCTTAATTTCAATCGGATGTAGCATCCCGTCGCTTTCAATTACAAGGTCAATTTCGTTACTGTTTGTATCACGATAATACCACATAAGGCATTCCTTCCCGTTATTTTGATATGTTTTGATAATCTCTGATACAACATAATTTTCAAGTATTGCACCATTTATTGCACCGTTTGCCAAAATTTCCGGCGACGAATACCTTGTCAGATATGCAACAAGGCCGGTATCAAAGAAATACATTTTTGGCGTTTTTACAGTTCGCTTCAATAAATTATTTGAATACGGACGTAGGAAAAATATAATATCGGATTTTTCCAGGATTTTAAGCCAACGCTTTGCAGTATCATTGGAAATCCCCACATCCTGTGCAATATCCGATACATTGAGCATCTGCCCCGTTCTGCAAGCCGCCGAACGAATAAAATCACTGAACAGCATCGTATTTTCAATATCGGCAATCTCTTTAACGTCCCGTTCTATATACGTTTGCATATAACTGCTGTAAAATAAATCTCTGTCCGTGTATTTTCCGCTTACATGCCCGGGCAAAGAACCGTTCCAAATACGTCTGTATATTTCATTAAGGTCCGCAGACTTATTTGTTTTACGTCGTTTTTTCAACTTTTCCAAATCAACGGAAAACGGTTCTGCTTTATCGCATCCGTATATTTCATGTTGCGAAAGGGACGGCATATGCATAATGGCAATTCTACCGGCAAGAGACTCCCGGGCGAGTTCCATCAGTTTAAACGGCTGAGAACCCGTAAGCCAAAAAGAGCCGGGTGCGGCACCTTTGTCTATTGCCATTTTTATATATGAGAACAGTTCGGGTGCATACTGCACTTCATCTATCAGAACAGGTAAAGAATGCATTTGCAGAAAAAGCGCCGGATCTTTGGACGCAAGTTTTCTTTCTTCCATATCATCCAGTACAACCTCTTCGCGTTTTTCATCCATAAGCTTTTTTAGCATGGTTGATTTCCCGACTTGTCTTGCCCCCGTTATCAGAATACAGGCATATTCTTTGGAAACCGCTTGAATTTTTTCTTCCATATCTCGGTTTATATATACCATAGAAACTCTCCTTTCCTGTTTTACTCCATCTATAGTATAACATTCTCCAGCCTCTTTTGTCAAGGTTAATTTACGATTGCATCGTAAATTAACCTAAAATAGGATATGCATATTCGCCATTTTTATACCTGATATTTTCTATTAAAAAAGCCATTAAAGCGATGGAATCTGCTTTAATGGCTTTTCGATTATTATGGCTTAGTTACATTCTGCCTCTAAGGGACCGGCCAGTTCCTTCAGGAAGAAGAGCTTGCCGGGCATAGTGGGAATAAAGGAAGAGGTTACCCACTTATCCGGGCCGTAGCGAAGGGTCATCCAAAGGCTCATGCCCTGCCACTGCATACCGCGGGAGAGGTATCCGTCTGCACCACCGATGCAATAGTCTGCCTGGAACATGATGCCGGGGCCAACGGTGTTGGCACGGCAAGGCACCAGTGTGGTTCTGGATTTGAAGCTTGTGATGGCGTTCTGTTCCACTGTCAGGGGATGGAGCTTTGCACCGATGCGGTGTGTCTGTGCTTTCCAATCCTCTACAGTATCAAATTCGCCGGCAAACTGAGGTTCCCAGAATGCAATGTGGCACATTCTGCCGATGCCGTATACCAGGATCATCTTGGCACCTTCTGCCTTCAGCTTCGCAATCTTTTCTGCATACTGGGGCAGATTGTCCTTCGTAGCAAAGTTACGCTGGGACTCAGGAACGGTCAGCTCACCAAGCGGATTATAGAAGGCTTCCTTCATCGCATTGGTAAATGCCGCCGGATCGTTTGCCGCCAGGGTATTACCGTCTGCATCAGACCATTCGTCCATGTTAAAGCAATGGATATGGTCGCACTTTACGTTCCATGCACGCAGGAAATATACAGCCCATTTGTACATACCCATAGGACCTACAGGCAGAATGAAAATCAGCTTTTCACCCTTGTCGCGTGCTTCCTTGATTTTGAGTGCAATTTCATGACCCATATAGGTGTCAAATTCCCCTAAAGAATCACACTGAATGGGTGTGAAGTCCTTATGCCAGAAGGACTGCTTTTCAAAAATTTCTTCCGGCTTATGCTGACAGCAAGCATCAATTTTTTCCATATCCCAACCGGCAGGATAAAACCCTTCTAACAGGGAGCCTTTTACGGTATCTGCGAAATTCATAGCTTTCTTCCTTTCTATTTTTTACGGCAGGAGCCGTGTTGGTACAAGTTTAGGCCAAGCGTAGCATTTTTTGAATGCTTCCGCATACGGTACGCCACACTGCAGACCACGGAATTTCGCACATGTTTTTACGAAATCCGCAAAATCAATATTATCGTGGTCACGCATCCACTTCATCTGGCTCATATGGCATTCCAGCATTTCCATCTTCAGTTCTACCGTGTCGGTAATATCCACGTATTCCTCAGGCAGGAAATTTACGCCTGCCAGGGTGTCCATATAGTAAATGGGCGTAATTTTTGCGGTGCCGGGTACGCTTGTCTCATAGTGCAGACAGCTTGCTGTAAACGATGCGTCAAACACCAGCTTGCTGACAGCTCTGTGGTCCGGCATATAATCATCAGGGTCGTGGGTGATAATCACGTCCGGCTGTTCGGCACGAATCACATCTACCACACGGTCACGCTGCTCCTTATCCTCCGAATACAGCTTAAGGTCTCCGATATCGCAGGTAATAACCTTAATCCCTGCAAGCTTACCTGCCGATTTGGCTTCTTCGGCACGCATGGTACGAAGCTCGTCGGGCTGAATAATTTCATGTCCCATATTGCCGTTTGCCACATGGCATACGGTTACCTCGTGTCCTTCCTTCACATATTTTGCCATAGTACCGGCACAAGCTACCTCAATATCGTCCGGATGGCAACCGATTGCAAGCACTTTCATTTTTACATTCTTCCTTTCCGGCGGCTTTTTGCCGCTTTTATCTTTAATTTTATATAGTATATCATATAAAAGAAAAAAATGGAAGACCTTTTGAAAAATTTTTAATCGTTTTTTCAAAAGGTCTTCTGCTTTTCGCTTGAGAGATAAATTTATCGGAACATTGCTTTGATAACCTCTGCCGCATCAATGAATACGGTCTTGCGGGGGCGTACCTTCTGCTCTACCGACCGCAGGGGTAAGCTAAAGTAGGCATCCTTGATTTTCGCCGCCTTTTCCATATAGGGGGCAGACGGCAGGCAGACGCCGCTTTGCAAGCTGTCCGTAATCCATTCCCGAACAAGTGCCGTTTCCGGCATATACAAATATTTCACATGCTCATACACATGGGTGCGGTTATAATCGCAGGTGGCATTTTCCTTCAAGGTACGCTCAAAGAAGGGGTTAACCGGGGCTTCTTCAAAAAGCTTCTCAAAAGTCTTACGCATGGAATAATCCGTATGCTGTCCGAGGATTTCTTCTAAAAGAGAGAGAAGCTGTATGCATTTATCCAGCATGGCAAGCACATGGACCGGCTTTTCGCCCCCCTGTTTCCAGCGAAGCATATCTACCCAGACCTCATGCAGACCCACATGAATATACCGTCCCACCACCACACGGGCAATATCGTACATATCCCGGCACACAAAGGCATCCTCCGCGTCCATCTTCGCCAGTGTGTCCAGAATCCATGCACCGTCCCCAGCAAGGGAACGCATGGTTTCCCGAGAAGCAAATTCCTTACCCAGAATCCGCTTATCCTCCTTCTCCGTCCATGTGATAAGACGCAGAACATTGCAGAAAATCTCCGTCTGGTGTTCGTCCCAGGAAATCAGCGGTACAAAGGGGGCAAACCGGGTCTGCACCGCCTCCATTTCAGCTGTCTGTGCACCGTACCGGTCCCGACAGAACGCTGCCATGCGGGCAGGCAAAGCCATTTCCTGCGGATTCCATGCATTCTCTGTGAAATAAGAAAGCATGAAGGAATCCCCGTGGGAAAGCTCCGGCCAGAAAATCATACCCTTGCAGGCCTTGTCCGGTGCCGCAATCCGGAGCCGTTCTTCGATAATATCCCACCTTCCCAGCGGTCCGCTGTTACTGCAATAGGCTTGAAAAATGCCGAAAATATAGGGATATTTTCCGACGACATCCCATTTTGTAAAATTATTCTCCGATGCCGTATCTGCGGTGTAATCCAGGAGTATGGTGTTCTCCGGGTCTGTTTCCGCCAAAAGGGCCTGCACCTCTTCCGGCGTATATTTATACCACAAATCCCAGGAAGCCAGCAAAAGCTTTGCGTTAGGGTGCTCCCGGCGGATATAGGTGGCAATCTTCCGGTATATGAACAGCTTCATGCGGAGGTTCTCGGCACGGTCATCGGAAAACATTCTTTCCGCAAAGCCGATGGTATGGAACAGCTCCCCTTTGCCGTATTCCCGGATATGTGCCTCTGTCAGCCGGATATAGTTATCCATGTTTTCTTTCTTGCGGATATCCCAAACAAGCGTCTCTTCCTCGCTGTAGCCTGCCGTAGACTGAATAAAATACGACGGCTTTTCACGGGCAAGAAAGTCATGGGGTGTCGGCGTATACCAATGGGTCATGGTACCGCAATCCTCAGGATGCATCAGGTCTCGGGCAAAGGCATAGGAAAGAATCTGCTTCCGAAGCTGTCCGCGATACTGTAAGGACCACGCCGAAGTCCGGTCATCATATCCTTCCTTATCTCCTTCCTTCTCCGGGGGATATGCTACAAATTCCGGAAAAGCCTTCTGGAAAATATCATCGTTGCCAATCCGAAGCATGAAAAGATTCAGCTTTTTCTTCAGCATCCAGTCAATTTCCCGTTTCCAATCTTCAAGCCCCCACTGCTCTGCCTGAAATCGGTGGAGACCCCGGTGGGCAAAATAGCGGAGCCCGCGGTAGAGGAAACGGGGGCTTTCTGTAACTGCAACATCCGTCATGGGTAGCGTATCCAGATGGGGAATCCGGTCACCGTCCCAAAACCATCGACAGCCGCATACCTTCTCGAAATAGGTATAGACCGCATATAGAACGGCACGGTCACGGCCACCGCCGATAAAAAGGTGCTTTCGTCCTTTGATCACTGCACTTTGAATGGAAAAATCGTCCGTGCCGTACCGGAGCCGGAAGCCGGAAAATTCTCCTCTAAGCACAAGATGCATGGCATAGTCATTGTCCGCATCCGTGCCAAGAATAATCAGGTCGCTTTCCCCGTCATCTTCGTGGATAATCTCCGGTGCTTTTCCTGTTACTGCCACACTGTATTTACAAAATTCCTCTGCGGCTATATCATATATTCCGCCTTGTGGACATAAAAGCTTCATTCGCATTTTCACCCTCTCATAAAGTAACCGGCTGTCCTGTCCGAATGCTCTCATAGCAAGCGTTCATCGCCTCAATCGTCTTTTTGTGCCAGCGAAGATTGATTTTCGGCTGTTTCCCTTCTCGAATGCATTCTACAAATTCATCAATGAGACCCACCCACTCATCAAAATAGGTGTACTGCACGGTATAACGGTCATCCGGTCCGCCGTTATGGTATACGTTGGGGCCGAAGCAATCAGATAAGATAGAGCCTTTCTCACCGTGAAGCGTAATATTAACCTCCATACGTTTCGGGAAAACCTCCCAGCCGGGTCCGGGCACGGGAATCCGTTCTTCCATGCGGGACCAGGAGGGGTCTAAGGAAAAGGCTGTACCGTCTTTCATGGTGCCGATAACGGTCAGCATATCCTCCACCTCCAAATCCGGTCGGATATTCGGTGCAACACAGGCGTAAATCGACGCAAAGTCGCTATTGGTCATGTGCCGGATCATATCAAAGATATGGGGATGGTCGCAAAGTGCACCGCCGCGGAACCGTTTATCCGAATCCGACAGGGCAATACGCTTTCCGTAGCTTTTCTCCGGAACACCCTGCCAGGGAAATGCCCAAACAGGAGAAAGGGTAATGTTGGTTGCCTCAAACGCCTTCATTTTTCCGATTTTTCCGGATTCGTATTCTTCCCAAATACGCTTGACCACCGGATTATAATGCATTTCCAGCTCCACCTGACACACGATACCGTTCTTTTCCGTAAGTGCTATCATTTCGTCATATTCCGCCATATCGAATGTGGGGATTTTCATGGACAGAATATGAATGCCACGCTCGGCACAAAGCTTCATCTGCTTTAAATGCTCGCTGTTGGCACTTGCCAGTACCACTGCTTCAATTTCCGGATGTGCCGCTAACATTTCTTCGGGACTGTCATAACAGGGAATACCGCTGACATTATCCAGAAAATTCTTTTTTACGGTTTCATTTTCCGTCGATACTGCCACCCAATCCAGCTTAGGATTGTCACGCAGTACCTGATAATATTTTCTTGTATGGCCATGGGTCATGCTCATCATGGCAATTTTTAAAGGTTTCATATATCTGCCCTCCCCAGTGCTTCTGCCGCACTACAAAGCGATTTTGCATACACTGCATCCCCGGCGGCAAGAAATGCCTGCCGTACAACGGCTGTATCCTCTTCAGAAAGTCCGTATAGCTCATAATCGGTGTCCGTATAGGCTTCTTCTCCCTTCTCCGAAAAAACGTATACAGAGTGTTGGGGCACCTGCGTATCCACCGCCCGGTCACATGCCACACCACGGCGGGCGATGATTTCATGCTTATCTATGGGAGACGCTGTCGCCGGCAGTGTTGCCGCCACTTCAATGGTGCACACGACGCCGTTTTCCAGCTTTGCTACCATGTTGCAGGCAACCTCGCCGCCATAGACCTTATGCTGAACCTTTGCAGGGCTGTCTAAAAGGAAAGCACAAATATCCAGCTCACGACGTAAGATTGTAGCTAAGGGCGTTCCCTTTTTTGCTATATGGCTTACGCGGATTACGCTGACATCCTCGATTCTCCCCTGCCGTACCAAATCCCGAAGCTCGGTAAAACGGCGTTGGCACCGCCAAGGCAGAAGTGGGATTTC
This sequence comes from Oscillospiraceae bacterium, assembly GCA_015068765.1. Classification (GTDB taxonomy): domain Bacteria; phylum Bacillota; class Clostridia; order UMGS1883; family UMGS1540; genus SIG447. The sequence goes on along the minus strand of SVJY01000016.1, from coordinate 8,271 downwards.
CGTATTATCCACCTTTACGGTATCGCGGCTTATAAGCTCCGCTTTTTTGCCGTCTGTATATTTCTCTAAAAGAAAATCAAGTCCTTTTTGCAGTTTTTCCATGTTTCCCACCCTTTCTTACAGCATTTTAACTCTCGGACGGTATTTGGCAAGAAGTGCCGCATTTTTCTCGTCGCCGCCGGGCGTGTTGGCACTGGACCATACCGGCGGTGTAATCCCTGCGTCTACACACATCGCCACTGTTTCAATTTCCAGAAGGTGGGCGATGTAGAAGTCCACAATATTGGATGCCGGTGCAATCGGCGTTTCAAAGCCGGGGATTTCTACCATGGCATCCCCTACCGGATTATAATCGTCAATAGCGACATCGGCATAGTCAAAAAGATTTGTCTTGTTCGGATGACGGATAAAGTGCTCAGCCGGCATCTCGCCCTGCCAGTAGGAGCTGGATACTGCGATAATTTTGACGCCGTTTTTCTTCGCCTCCATCGCCGCATCAATCGTGGCCGGGTTAATGCCGATATTATGGAAGATAATCAGCACGTCCCCTTCCTTTAAATCATAGTACCGCATAATGGCACCGCCGTAGTTGACTGTCCTCTCCAGTTCCAGATACTTAAGTGCCTGGTTAAAAACAGAAAGACCGGTTTCCATGACGGGATTGATGTTGGCAAGACCGCCTGCACGGAAAAACATTTCGCCCACAGGAAGGGTCGTATGCCCACCACCGCCGTATACACTGATTAAGCGGTCGTTCTTGATTGCCTCAAACATAAGTGCGGCCGCCGCCTTTATGTTTTCGCCCTGTGTTTCATTCACCTTTTCCATGTTTTCTATCACTGCTTTAAAATAACCGAAATCTCGCATCTTATTTCTCCTTTTTTAACACTCTTCTATAATTTTCACCAATGCAATCCCAAAGCTTTATAGGATCCTTTGCGGAAACCACCGTGCCGTAGCCGCCACGATACGTCCATGTTGCCAGACGGTCCACGCCCAGTTCTTCATACAGATCCACAATTTTATCAATCTGCTTCCAGTCCGCAGGCTGTTTATGATAGCCCATGAGCCAACGTTCCGATTCCTTACCGTATTTCTTTGCAATCCGCACGGTGCGTTCCGTAATGTCACGAAAGAAGCTTTCCGGCAGCTCCCAGTTGATAATTGTGCTGGAAAATACATCAAAATAGGGGCAAGCTGCCACCATTTCCCAGTTATCATAGCCGCGGAGCTCTGTGACGTAATAGGACTGCATTGTAGCGTGTACACAGCAGGTAATTTCCAGTGCCGGATTGATTTCCTTCAGTACCCGTGAGGTGTCGGAAAGTGTAAAGAGTGCCTCTCTCCATCGGAACTGTTTCACGTCATCGTTCATGATTTTGGGCATCTCATAGCCATAATACGCTTCAAACTTTTTCATACATTCCGGGCAACGGCACGCCCAGTCATCGCCTGCACCGCCTGTAATCGAAGCATAGGACTTGGGCATCGCATAATGGGGCTCATCCCAGAAAAAGCCATCCACCTCTGTCTCCCGTGCCAGACGGATACAGATGTTCCGGAAATAGTCCCGGAAGGAATTCGTGTTAAAGCAAGCCGCATTGAGGACTTCGCCTGTGAAGGCAGAGACCTGTCTGTGATGAATGTTGTTCTGCAAAAACAGGCTGACATTCTCACCGCCGAAGTATTTGCCGATGCCCCATGTGTCTGCCAGAACACGCAGACCTACCTCGTGGGCTGTTTTTACGATTGCATTGATATTGGGAAACCAAAAATCAATGTCAAACTCCGTCAGTGCCAGCACAACCGTATCGCACCCATGTGCCGCCATCTCTTCAAAATCCTGTTTTGCGTGTTCGGTGTAGTTCATGCCGTAATAGCTGACCGCTGTGTGTTTAATCGCCATTTTGCTTTTCTCCTTTTCTTACATTTTTGTTTGTCGGGCCCAAAAAGCCGTTCCGCTTCTTAAAAAACAGCTTCTTTGCCAAACACACGTACGAATGCTATCTTTATAATACAAAAATTTATTTCTGCGGACAACCCACATATCAAAACAAAAGGTGGACTTTTTATAACTTGACAATTCCTTTTTTTTGCAGTATACTTATCCTATACTTACAGGAACAAAGGAGAAGCACGATGGCTTTGCTGGATCGAAACAGTAATATACGACTGCGGGACATTCAACACCTGCATTTTGAAAAATCCTCCGTTTATGTGGCACCCAGACCGTACCACGCTCTTGCTTTCCGTGTGTCCGGGACGGCTCTTTTTTCCCACGATGCCTTGCCGACAAAAACGGCCGCTCCCGGAAGCATCACCTATATGCCTGCAAACTTTTGTTATACTGCCGACTATACAGAAAGAAACGAAATATACGTCATTCATTTTGATACGGATGCCAACCCGGATATAGAGATTTTTGAATTGTTTTCCCCGCAGGTAACCTATAACCTTTTCAAAAACGCCCACCATATCTGGAACTATGCCGGTCTTTCCTATTACCACCATGCCATGTCTGTTTTCTATGAAATATTGGCAAATTTGTCCTCACAGACGAGTAAATTTTATAAAAGCGAATTATACAAAAGCTTTTACGAAGCTGTAGAATTTATGAAAGCAAACTACACAGATTGCTCGCTTACCATTGACCGGCTTTCTAAAATCGCCTATATGAGTAATACCTATTTCAGAAAACTGTTTTTCGAGCGTTTTGGAGAGACACCCTCGAAATATCTTACAAACCTACGGATTGAACACGCAGTGAATCTACTTTCAAAGGGCAATCTTACCATTAGCGAGGTAGCTCTATTATCCGGATTTACGGATACAAAATATTTTTGCAGGGTGATAAAAAAAATATATGGCTATCCCCCATCCAAGATCTTTATACATAAGGCATAAACCTAGGGCCACAAAAAAACCGGACGGCAAAAAGGCAACGATTCATCAACTGATTTTTGTCTTTTTCCGTCCGGACTTTGTTATGTCCTTGTTTCTGAATAAATAAAGTCTTCTGCTTCGGGCGTTACGCCAAACCGCTCACAAGCCGCTGTCAAGAAAGCAGGGTACGGTTTTCTAATTTTCCCAAACTACACACTGTCCTCAACATTAAAGGTAATGTCCACACTGTATGTCTCGCCCTTACCGATAATAAAATTATAACCTTTTTCCCTTGCGTTTGCCGGCGAATCATACGGTGCCGTGCACGGCTCAAGTGCCGCATTATACATGCCCTTGAATTTGCCGTTATTCATCCATACACCGAGGTAAGGAAGTGCATTTCCGTCATACGACAAAATAATGTTTTTATTGATAACGGGGTTATAATATCCGCATTTGCCGACAGTTTTTTCTTTGCATAAATAATATTTATATGCATTGCCGTTTTTGTCGAAAGCATCCGATATAAGCATTTTATCAGATAGTTGAACATTTTGCAGCGGCTTGCCGAACTGACCGTCCTCATCAAACATAATAACCGCATCGCCGGGCCTTTCAAATGACAAGACCTTGCCCCCTTGCTCTGCAGTGAGCATACAGTGAAGCCCGAATATGCAGGGGAAATCTTCCTCGGCGAGGTTTGTGATTGAATAAGCTACGGTAATGCCGCCGCATTCTCCTTCTTTTACATGCTTGATAAATTTATATCCGAATGTTTCAGATACAAACGCCATTGTCAGTGTGTCCCCTTCTATCGTATAACTATGCGGAAACCTTAATGTTTCACCGTGGCAGGGATATTCTGCGTTATCGGCAAAGCCCGTCCTGCACGGATCTATTGTCGGAAAAAGGTCATCCACCGCCGAAACCTCATTTTCTATGTACATACTGTTTTTGCTTTGTGGCAAATACGCCTTGCTTTCATCTTGTGCAAGAATTTCGTAATGATCCTTTTTATAAATAAGTGATGCAAGCTTTGCACCATACTGCGGTAAAAATACCGCCTTTAACTTTTCGGTTTCAACACAAATGCCGGTAACATCTTTAAACGCTGTACCGTATATTTGAATCATCTTCATCACACTCCAAAAATACATATTGGGGCAAGACAGTTTTTTATTTTTACAAGCTCTGATAATCGTTTCGCTCACCATTCCTGCCTGCACATCTTTTTCCCAACAGTATTGTACCATATGTTATTCAAGTATTCAAGTTTTTTGTGATAAAGCCTCACCATTATATACTTCATAATAGCCGTACAGATTATCGTTGGTTATCTTTTTAGTTTTTGACTTCATATTTTCCTTATGGAACCATACGGCCATTTTAGAATCATCGGTATTTTCATTTACTCTGTTGTTACGCTTATAATACGGAATAAAAACCGCTTCATTTCCACCGGCTATTTTTGCCTGAATGCAATCCCCACAAACACAAAAGTCAGGGTTCTCCGCTAAAACAAAGTCGACATTTCCGTTATTGTCTGCCCCCTCCGCACACATAAGATACTGCCCGTACATTACACAAACTCTCCCAACATTCGCCTCTACTTTAGGATTTGCACAGATTTCTGCCAGCTTAAGTTTATATGAAACATCAAGCTTAGAAGTTCCCTCGTTAAGCTCTATAACTGCATATCCGTTTTCAACAGAATATTCTGTTTTTTTGCCGTCTTTGTATAAAGAAAAATCTTGTGCATAGGCAGGAATTCTGAAGCTAACCTTTTTAGGTCCGTTTTCCACTGTTATTTGAAAGTTTTTATCCCTTTGCTCTACAACAAAATCCTTTGTTTTCATTGTACTTCCAATATACATATTGATACAAAGTTCATTATTGTTATAACTGTAAACGAAGGTTGCAAGGGTGGAATACAGCTTTGCAAGCATCGGCGGGCAACAAGGACAATCATGCCAATCCCAACGGTTTTTCGTGCCGTCATTTACCAAAGGATTGTCATAGTAGTATTTTTTAAAGTCATTACCAACCGCCCCAAGAATATTGTTATAAAGCGAAAGTTCAAAATAATCAAAATACTCTGATTTTTTTAAAATTAAATTCATTTCTGCCGCCCAGAATGCCAGTGCAATACCGGCACAGGTTTCCAGATATGCATCATTTGGGAGTTCATATTCACTGTCAAACCCCTCAATGTCGTGTCTTGAGCCTATTCCGCCGCTTATATGGATTTTTTTCTTTATCACATCGTCCCAGATTGCAAAAAGAGCGTCTTCGTAATCATCTCTCATAAGCTCCCGTCTGGCTGCGGCTGCTCCCTGATAGCAAAGGCCTGCTCTTACTGCATGTCCCATAGCCGAACGCATTTCGCCAAACGGAGCACTGTCCTGATTGTAGTCAGGCGTAAGCTTTTCGACTCTGCATAGTTGCCTTCCCTCGTGTTTACCACGGTTATCATACCAAAAACGAACTATTTCCAAATATTCTTCAGGCTTTACATTATTTTCGATTGCAAAATCATTAAGTGCGTCACTGTCCCTAAAAAGTCGGTACAGACTGAGAAATGCCATTTCGGGCAAGGAGTGACCGGGTACAATATTATGTTTAGGCTTTTCTCCGATATATGCACATATATTATTGGCACACTTGACTGCCGCTTTAAGTAATTTTGTCTTTTTGGTCGCCTTATAATGTGCAACCGCCGCTTCTACCAGTGCACCTTGATTATAAAGGTCGTGCTGTTCTACAATATCGCCCCCTTCTCCCTCACCCCATTTTCTTTCCGGGTAATTCTGGCAAACTACCGTACAAAGATAGCCGTCATTCTGTTGTGCCGAAATAACAATATCAATAAATTTATCAAGCTTTTTATCAAGCTCTGCATCATAATAAGTGTTTAAAAAATTGGATGCACCTGTTATGGTTTCAATAAACAATCCGTCAGAAAACGTCGGACCCACATGCTTTTTCCCATCTTTTTGGGCAGTGCTTTTAAAATTTTGAATGTATCCCGTTTCTTCAAATTTATCAAAGCAATAGGGAATCATTACATCGCGAATACCGTTGACATAAGGTGTCCAAAAACTATCATTTAAACTCACTTCCGACACCTCGGGCTGTACATAAAACTCTTTCATAAAAATTCTCCTTTTTCTTGATATAGTGATAAATCTGTGTTATAATTATATCAGAAAAAAAGACAGTTTGAAACTGTCATTTCTTTATAAAAGGTGGTCTTTTCCTATATGTATTATATATGTTTTGATTACAGCCAAAATATAGCTTTTTCTTCTGCCGGACGGTTTATTTCTCACAATAGGCAGGCTCACCCCAAAAGAATCCTCAATACTATTGTTCTGTTGCTTGGATATAGCGGAGAATGTAAGCTTGCGCAAGACGGAAGAGAATATATGCTGAAAAAGGGGACATTTCAGGTTTTATTTCCGGATACGCCCCATTATGGAACGGAACCTACAAGCAAAGACCAATCTCATTTTTGGTGTCATTTCAATTTACCGGAAGGCTTTTTTATCAAAGAAACAGATAATCCGGCAGAATTAGAGCAAAACAGCCTTTGTGTTCTTCCGGAATTTTCACAAATTGACAACTGTGAAAAATTTTTTGTTCTGTTTTCGCAAATGATTGATGAGGCCGAGAAAATGCACGAAGGTAATAAAACAGGCCGTATTATATGTGATGCATATATAAAAATACTCCTTTTTTCCTTGGCAGAACATTGTAAAAACAATTCTAATCAATCTGACAAAAAAAGTGCGACACGTGCAAAAATCAGAGAGTTTCTTCGGCTTCATGCCTGCGATGGCATGACTGCCCGCGAAGCAGCGGCTGCGCTGCACTATAATCCCGACTACCTGACGCAAATCCTAAAAGCAGATACAGGTATGACCCTAAGCGAATATCTAAACGATATTCGCTTGAAAGAGGCAAAAAATTTACTGCTTAACAGCAACAGAAATGTAACGGAAATCGCTTATAAAGTTGGCTTTTCAGACGAAAAATATTTTATGAAGCTTTTCAAACGAAAGGAAAATGTCACCCCAACGCAATACCGCAATGCACATTGCAGAATTCATTTAAACAGATGATACCTTTCAACAAGACCGTTTGGGGACGGACCGTTTGGGGACGTACATTTTTTGGTAGTGTTTTTAAGCTTTCGTTATTACTCCCCTTGATATCCCCGTAATTCTCTGCAATTGTCTAATCGGGACCGTTTGGATTGGGACCGTTTGGGGACGTACATTTTTTGGTAGTGTTTTTAAGCTTTCGTTATTACTCCCCTTGATATCCCCGTAATTCTCTGCAATTGTCTAATCGGGACCGTTTGGATTGCAAACGCCTTACTTGTTTTGTAAAATAGGCAGTATACGAATCAAAGGCTTTATTTTTAAGGATAGGGATAAGTAAAAGTGCATTTCCAATTTCGGCGATTGCTTTGTCCACAGCACCGTCTTTTTCATAAACTTCTGCTATTTTGTCCATCATCTGCAGAAGGGTATCAAAAGAAATCCATTTTTGTTTTTCCGCCGCCGTCATTTTGGCTTTTCCGTCCATTAGATATGCAGTTTCCGTAAGCTTTGTAAAATAGAGCTCCGGAATTTGTCCGATTGCAGCTTCCGCACTTTTTAAATCGCCCTTTGCTTTGTAGGCATATGCGAGGAAACGAAGTGCATCATAACGAACCGCATCGTCGTCGCTTTTTTCGATTAAAGCACTTGCGACAGAAATCGTTTCGTCCGGGTGTTCGGTGTAGTTTATAACGTACAGCATATTATTCAGTAAAATTGCATTATCCGGATATTTTTTCAGACCATCTTCAAGAATTTTTCGGCTTTTTGCGGGATTATCTTCCCGATGTCTGTAAGCTTCTTCCGCAATTGTTCGGACGGCGTTTTCAGCTTCTTGCACATGAAAATCGAAAAGTGCGTCTATAGAAACGCCGAAATAATTTGCCAAAAGGGGGAGCAGGGTAATGTCCGGCAAAGAAATATTGTTTTCCCATTTACTTACCGCCTGAAAAGAAACACCGATATGCCTGGCGAGTTCTTCCTGTGTGACATTGCGTTTTTTGCGAAACTCTTTTATTTTGGTTCCAATATACATATGTTTACCTCCTCTTTTAGGTGATACTTAGTATATCATGCAATCAAGAGGCATGCAATAACGGCGTAAACGACTTTATTCAACGAATGGTTTAGTGCATCATATAGGACCGTTTGGGATCGTTTGGGGACGTACATTTTTTGGTAGTGTTTTTAAGCTTTCGTTATTACTCCCCTTGATATCCCCGTAATTCTCTGCAATTGTCTAATCGGAAATTCATTCTTCAGCACTGCTAAAATCTTATCACGA